>JBKPGB010000076.1:0-17012 GCA_046729135.1 Thermoproteota archaeon
AGTTCCAAAATTTCAGATCCAAGTTCTGTATCCTCGTAGATGACGATGAACTAAGCGATACAATCATTGATTAAACCTAATAAACCTCCATTGAATACCATTAAAAGGTCAAAAATGTGGCTAAAAATAAACCAGTGATGGGTTATTTTGCTGACTTAGCGTATTGAAATTGATTCAACTAACTGGGATAGATCTATTCTATAGTAATCAATCTTAGCTGCATCATATTGTTGAACTATTTCAATTGGCTCTCCTTTATTCTTTCTATGGATAATAAGTTCTCTTTGATAGTAGCTTGTAACATATGTGTAACCACGCCTTCTAGCCTCTTTTAGAAATTCCGATCTGAGCATATGACCTCCTTTTTCTCCGTGATACCCAGTTTCGATAGCTATCCATTGCATAAAAACTGAATTCATTTTACCTAAATTTGCATCATAGGTACCACGTCTGAGGGACTCCATATGTATCGCATTCATTTTACCTAAACTTTCATCATATCCACCACGTTTAGGCTTGTGTTTTTCTAAGGGCCCACCTTTTACATATCCTACAATCTCACCTCCCTCACTATTAATTCTAAGCGTAATCAGAATCGTACTTGGATCATAAAGTGATTTACGAAATTCTCTATCATCAAAATTTGTAGGAGAACAATATTCTTGACGTATCTTCATAATAGTATCAATTATATGTTCATTCATTTTATTCCTATCGTTCATAATATTTTCAACAACTGTTACTAAATTTACTTCATTTTTACGTAATGAAGCTTTTATTTCGAGTTCTTTTTCCCAAGCTTCCCTAAAATCTTGGACGTTATCAAAAAAATTCTTCCTATATGCAGGGGGTAAACTCTGTATTACCCTTTCAAAGGTATCTCTATCATCTCTTTGTTTAAGTGCAGTAAAGTATTCCACAGATTTTTCATTAATGACTCGCGAATGCCATCCAATACCACGAGCGTTGCGTCTGGCAAGTTCCTTGGCATATTTAAAATCACCCAAACAGTACCCAGCGATGCGGTCACAAATGGATAAGAACAATCCAAGTTTTTCATAATGCTTTCTTGTATTAGTATCTTGTTCATCGATACCAGCCAAGGAAAACAATTCATGCATTCTTTTTAATGCATGTTCCTTTTGTGCTCCCATAAAAGGATATGTTGTTCTATGTATTAACGCAATGACCATATTCAGATCTATCTCAAAAGAGCGTATAAGTTTAGCCAATTTTTGATCGTTTCTAATAAACAACTCAATATTATCCTCATTGGGTTTTTCAAATTCCTTTCTTGGATCAAAATCATGAAAAAGTGCCGCTACAAAAAGATGTTTGATATCTTTTTTACTTATCTTATTTTCTGATTTTTGATTTGCTGCCGATAGTAACGAAACGTAAGCAACTTCAAGATTATGATCTATGGTGTGATAGCCAGGATAATCTGATCCAAGACCATATTTTGAAAATTCAGAGACCGCATGCCTTATAATTCTAGATGTTGCCTTTATATCAAAATCCATGTTTGCAGCCAATTCCAGTATTTTGTCTTTATGAGATGCTTCTTTAGTTAGACCGACATTATATCGAGTCCACCAGGGAAACAGCCTAATTCTTTTATAATGTTCATACCACCAAGGAAATGATTTGATAGGAGTCACTTCATGTCCGATTTCACTTTCTCTGATTTCTTTTTCATCTTTATTGAATATCATTGTGACACCTGCAATTAACAACACAATTGAATATAAAAAACTTATCATGAAAGCATATTAGAGCATGGAAATGCAGGAAACATGCTATTAACGCTGATAAATTCCAAATAAATTGGGTTAATAATGTATTTTTTACTTTCCTAAATTCTATATGCTTTTTGCATGGCCAAGTAGTTAGATAATTGTCTATACTATTTACTTGATCTACCATAGACAATTTGATATTTTGGAGATTTTAGACCTTGTTGTATTTTTATGGGTTGTTTAAAATCATTGGAAAGCGCTTTTCTAGCTTTCAGGCTTTAATAATTTTAGAGAAATTTGAATACACCACTTTACAGTTCTTGGCCAAATTTTCGAATTCAGCTTTTTTGTCATTTAAAATAATATCAGCAGTTACACCGGTTTCTTTCATCTCAGTTCCATAATTCTCTATCCAATTTTGAATCATTTCAGGCGTTACTTCAAGATGAAACAAAATACCTATAGAGTTACCAAGTCTGAATGCCTGTGGATACAAATTGGAGCAGGCCAAAAGTCTTGCTGACTTTGGAACTTCATAAGTATCTCCATGCCATTGGAATACTTTCATATTATTATTAGCTATCCCTTTGAAGATATCATCCGTTCCTTCTTTTTTTATTGCTATGTCGAACCATCCGATCTCTTTTAGCTCTCCTTTATATACTCTGCCACCAAGTGCTTGGGCAATTAATTGCGAGCCTAAGCAGATTCCAAGTAGCGGGACTTTATTCTGGGTGGCATTCCTTATTAATTCTTGTTGCACATCGAGATAAGGTAGGTTTTCATATACAGACATGTATCCTCCCAAAATCACTATTGCCGCATACTTATCAACATCATCGGGAATATTGTCTTCTTTTACATGTATAGTCTTGATCTTATATCCATCAGATTCAAATAATTCCTTAAAATTGCCCAGTGTCTCAATCTTTGTATTTTGGATAGAGAGGATGGTGTCTTTCAACTAAACAATAATGAATTGACTCATTATATCTACTTTCAGTAATAATCCAATCCAATTACTAGTACTGTACGCCAGCAGGAAATAAACACAAATCAGTTAAAACTAATTTTAATTCATGAGTATGTTTCAATAATATAAAATGAAAATTGGTAAGATAATTAAATAGTAAATATGTAGTTAAAAATTTTCAAAGAACCAACGAATTGAATCAAGAAAGATCTAAACTTAATATTTGATTTTTAGTTATTGTTTTAGTAACATATCCACTTCTCGATTGTGGACATTGTAATTGTTAAAAGCTTTCATTCCCCTTCATCGGTAGCATGAGATAAGAAAATATTTTATTTTTTTAATTCGCTGTATCTAAAACAATTTATTGTGTGATCATTAACCATACCGATTGCTTGCATCATTGAATAACATATCTTGGACCCTACAAACTTGAATCCTCTGTTTCTAAGATCTTTATAAATCATATCAGATTCGTGGGACATAGAAGGAACATCCTTATAACTTCTCCAAGAATTTTGTATTGGTTTGTATCTTACAAAGTTCCATATATACGTATCAAAAGTCCCAAACTCTTTTTGGACCTTAAGAAATGCACTAGCATTTATGATTGTTGCTTCAATCTTTTTTTTATTTCTGATTATGAATGGATTGGAATAAAGTTGCCTAACCTTCATATTATCATAATTAGCAATTTGTTGCACTTGAAAATTATCAAATGCTTTTCGAAATTCTTGACGCTTATTGAGAATAATACGCCAGCTTAAACCTGCTTGCATTCCTTCGAGTATTAGAAATTCAAATAGCTCCCTATCATCATGTATCGGTACTCCCCACTCATTATCATGGTAGTCTATTTCAAGCTGGTCTTTTGCCCACTCACATCTTGCATTCATTTCTATTATGCTACATATTTTCTATATACCATCATCGTTATAATTTTAATCATATCGGCATGATAAATTTTTATTCAGATAAATCGTCATATCGTAGATAAACAGTATCTCTAAGCAGTTGAAAGTGTGTGATTGTGACTGTTGACTAAAAATTGGGTATGGAAAGTTAATCACTATAGTAGATCATTTCTTGAGAACTTGCCTGCAAGTATTTTCCCAGGTTTTGATGAGTAATCTGGAATGCCAATACCAACAGCAATCATAGCATCCTTATCTTTTGCATGGGGCGAGAAAAATTCAGACACAGCATCATCATAAAAGGTGGATCCTGAAGCACCAATTCTTTGATTATAAGCAGACAGATAAATCCTTCCGGCTATGATACCTGATTCAAATTGGCATAACCTGTACCCTCTATTTCCCAGTCTATCTAGTACTAACCTGAGATTAGTCATCATATAAAATACTGCGCTAGCATCGCTGAACAGAGATTGTTCTAGACATAAATATCCTGACATATTTCTATGAACGTTCGGTTTTAAGAGATCAATTGTGTTGTCCCTTCGATTAAAAAAATACGCTCCTTTCTGCACATCAGTTACATCGTTTGCAATAAAATAGATGTCTATCATTGACTTTTTTTCAACAAAGTCAGAATGAATAGGTTTAGTTAAACTATAAAGTATATTTGATAGCTGTACAAATGTGATTGGCATTCTCGAAAATTTCCTGGTTGATCCTCTTAAAAGTATAACATCAGATAGCGGTTGTGAAATAACTGGTTTAGGATCTATTGATTTTGACTGTAACTTCATATCAGCGTTTTCTGTTTCTTTAATTTGTCCCATCGTAGCTATGGAGCGAGTCCACTCGAGTACCTCCTCACTTGAATTTAATGATGATGCTTTATTTAATTTCCAGATCCCCGGATATTCAATTTCTTCACTCTGTGAAATAGGAACAATATCTGGAACAAATCTAGTTGGATATTCCATCTGCTTGGGTTCTTGTTGAGACAAACCTATCCCAATTGGTGCCAAGACTATTGATGCTTCTTTTTCCTCATCAAGACATAAAATCTCATTTACAACTTTGTCAACAAATCCAATAATTAATTTGATATCCAGACCAAAGGACATGGCAGTTGCAACCAAATTCGCAATAATCACACCAGAATCCCAAAACCAGTGTCTATATGAACGAGCCCGATATTTCCAAGCGTTTCTCCATGCAATGGAGGTAAGAATTATGGTAATTGGCGAGTTCTTTATTTCTTGATCATAGCCCGACGCCTCAGATAAAAGTAGTCTATTGTCCTCTTCTCTCAATTTTGTTAGAGCAAACTGACCAGGGCAAAAGTGATACACACCTGCTTGCAAACCGTTAATATTCTCAGTCACTATATACAATTCAATTGGATATAAGGCACCTGTGGCAGGTGCGGCACGCATAAAATAACTTCCAGACGGATACTTGATTTGCCTCGTAATTCCCGAGGAAAAAAAAAGTAATGATGATAATAATCTAATATCTATTTTGGTATCAACTGGAAAAGGGATTTGACTTGTATCTTTCATGGTAATAACATTCAAACCTGGGATGGGAAAATCTACTGGAAGGGCTTCTGACGGAAGACTAGTATAAAATTTAAATGGTTTCGGCTTATTATCCCAATCTAAGTAATGATTAGATGATCTAATACTAACCTCGGAATGCTTTGTTTCTTGATGATATTCTAGTGCATATTTAATATCTTTATTCAATTGATCCTACCTAAGATAAAAACAATTGTGTTATAATAATTAATCTAGTTTGTTAGGATTATAAGAACCAATTAAAGTAACTACCATTTTTTATTAATCAGAAATTCTGTTTTTGATTGAATTTTTTTGTATGTCCAATATCAACATATAGTAGATTACGATAAAATTTAAATAGTTTATAAATACATTACTTTCGTTGACACTCTCAATAAACTGTAAAGATGCAGGGGATCCGGTTTGTACTCACACAATGTATGGAGAAACTGAAGAAGAATTACTCCAGAATGCTAAAGAACATGGTATTAAGGTCCATGGTTACACGGAAGAGCAATGGAACGAAGAGATTTCGAAGAATTTAGAACATTTTAGAAAAGTTATAAAGAAAACTTAGACTTGAGCCACGACCGATCAAATAAAGGCGGACATACATTTATGATTTTTTTGTTCGTAAGTATGAATAGATATCTTTGATTTAATGAGGTTAAGAAATAAAGAATCGAATATCCAATTCTGGCATACTCTTGTTTATATCCTTTTTTAGTAAAATTATAGATGATATCAACTATTTAGTATAAAGTCAATTCCTTCAATTTTCTGTATTTTTGATGATATAGTTACCGAGAATCGAAAGAATTAATATTGGTTTAATACTCAAATCAAAACCAAAATGTCCGAAGAAGGGATTGCAGCTCAGTTACTCCAAGAAAGTGTTGGCAAGAATGTACTTGTTAAACTAAAAGGAAGAAGATCAGTAAGAGGAAAAATTAAAGGATTTGACAAACAGATGAATATAGTGATGACGGAAGCAGTGGAGATATTAGAACAGCCACCCAATAATAACAACCCAGAAAAAGGCCAAGATCAAGAATCACAAGTAGGCGATGCATTAATACGCGGTGATAATGTAATTACGATTGCAATTTTATAGAAAATGTAGTCCAAATAAGATGCTTATTCTCAATGCTCTGAGTAATGAAAAATCAATTTAAATAAATTAGGTTTTTCTTGCTTATTTATGGTTAATTAATTGGTAACATAATAATATATTACAATGGAAATATCTATGAATTAAAAATTTTTATTGCATCATTGAATTCTGAAATATTTAGAGGCGCTACTTTTGCAAGTTCTATATTTTCTCTAACATGGTTGAGTTTCTTCTGTCCAATTAATGGAGCAATTACATTTGGAGTGGATCTGGTTATTTGTACTATTTTTAGTAATTGATTGTCATATCCTTGGTAATTTGGTATTTTGGCACTCAACAATTTTGCTTGTAATAATGGCACGCTAGTAAAAACTCCAATGTTTAATTTATTACATGCTTCCAAGATGGTAAGATCATTAACCGAACCTACAGATTGGTTCTTGAGCAAATAAGCCTCTCTATACACAAGATTGTATGGAAGTTGGATAAAACGAAAGCCATGATCTTTTCCAGCCACATCTTCTGCTATTTTTACCATTTCTTCCAGGGATAGATGTCCTTCTTCGTTCCGAGACATCCTAAAACATGTCCATGTTGCCATTCCATAGTATCTGATCTTGTTCTTCGACCGATACTCTTCATAAACTTCAAAAACCCTCCGTATCATTTCATCAAACTCATTTCTAGTTATATCTTCAAACCAGCTCTCATACGCATTATGAACGTAAACAAGATCAATGGTGTCAAGTTGCATATTTGTCAATGATTTATCAATACATTTTCGAATATACTTTGGATTTAATACATTATAACCGGAGCTTATATCTTTGGAATCTATTATTCCTTGTGAAATAAACATTTTGTGCATATATTCAAGTACATCGATTGAGGGGTAATCTCCATCATTGGTAATGTATCCATTTTTTGTTGAGATAAAAACTTGATCTCGTGAAATAATCCTGTCATCTATTAGCCTTTTGATTGCCTTGCCAATATTTTTTTCTGATTTCATAGAACGATAATTTATAGCTGTATCGATTACATTCATTGCACCCGACTTTACAGATTCATAAATCGCATTCTCTAAATCTCTATCATCTTCTGCTGTTATTAGCCCCAGATAGGTCCCCATTCCCAAACTTGACAAATTAAGGTTATCAAAAGAACGGAAGTGTGAGTCTGCTATGCCATTTTTAATAGCACTTTCCATAAATTTTCTTGTACCTTCAGCAGTAGCAAATCCACCTAAGGATTGATATTCACTAACCAATAACATGGACGTACTGACATCCATTTTATATTTCATATGAATGAATCAATCATTATTTATCGCAAGAAATTAGAAAGTTACTTGATGACCTTGTAATCACAATTCTAATAATGATTTGATCTAAATTTGCAATTTTTTATGAGGTTAATGTATTGGGCAAATAACATTATATTTTAGATTTGTCTTAATTTCATATTAATGTCCAAGACAAATAAAGATTCTTTTGAGACTCTTTCAAAGGAAATATTAGAAATAAGTTCATCATTAAGATGGATTGCTATAGCTGACTCTGAAGGCCACATACTGAATATTGCAAGGAGAGAGGGTCTTGATCCATTAATGACCCGTGATGAAAATCAGGAATATACATTGAATGCAATAGCTCGACATAAATCAAGGATAAAATTTGAAGCGAAATTAGGTAAACTCGTTTATTCATTAGGAAAGTATGAAAGATTGGCAAGAATTGTTACCCCTATAAATAACAAATATTATATTTTGATTACAATAGATGTTGAAGAACCTCATATTGATTCCATTATGACGAAACAGATAATTCCAAAGATAAAAGATAATATTCATTATTTTGAATAATGCTTTAGGATAACAGTAAACGTAGATTAACTTTTTAAAAGATATTGAACAAACGATATTTTATTCCTACCAATTACTTTAGTTTTTAGACTATTATAATACTTGTATTAAGAAATTATAAAGTTTTAAGGAGTATCTACAATATTCCATCTATGTCTAACAAAGATCAAATTGATAGTGCTAAGAACTTAATTGATTCAGAAATCACAAAAGTTACGTCGAATTCTACTTTAATAAAATATGGAGGATGTGCATCATGTCACATACTCTTTAAGCTCATCGAAACTTTGTCATTAAATGAATCTGACGCTACAGACCTATTATCCGAAGTATTATACCAAGATCCACAATTAAATGAAAGATTCATTGAAATGGTGGAAAAAGTACACATGAAGGACCGACTCATGGGAGCTCAATTCTCAATCAAAAATAGGGAAGCAAAGAACAGATTTATTGACGCAAATATCAAAAATGTTATTTCTGAATTATCTACTGATATCAAAAACTACGGAATAGAATTAGTCTTGCGAAAATTATTGTTAACGTTAATCTCTGTTCAATTAGCACAAAATATAGGTGTAGATCATCATGCAGCAACTGAAGAGCTCTACTATTATATGAAAAAAAATATGGATACTAACACAGTTGTGCATGAATTTCTCAAACAGATATCCAAAATTAACACTGGTAATTATTCATGAATTAAATCCTTAGTTTCTCTAAAAGTCAACCTTGCTTTGAGATTAAATTTAAAAACCAGTATTATTAGGTTTGCCAAAAAATTATCACATAATCAAAAATATAATAAATAGTCCTTATTTTCTCAATCTATGGATTATTCAAAGCTATGTGAGTCAATATTCGACCTGAACAATGATATTCGTTACGTTGCCGTCATTGATGATACAGGATTACCTATTTCTGGAGGAATGAGAGGTGGCATAGATTCTATTATGGATGAAAACAATGAGGAATTGTACCTGACGCATACGGCATTACGTAAATCTATGAGAGAAAGATTTGACAGCACAATGGGCAGATCAAGATTTGCTTACGTTGAAAGAGAGAAGATATCAATTCTTACATTTTACTTGGACAAGTATATCTTACTTGTAACAATGGAACCAAGTATCAATTCCCACACTTCAATTGACATTGCAGAAGACGTATTGGAAATGTTGAATACAAAAAAAAACAATGATCTATCTTGGTAGCAGCGAGAAATGCTTATTTTTGTCTCTTCCATTAATACTTCATCAGCAATTTTTAGTTGTTTAATTTGGATACAAGCTTTTCCATAATAATATTCATACTTGATTTATTCGGAACAGCGGCTTTTGCTGTAACGGGTGCACTTAGGGCAATAGAACACAAGTACGATATTGTGGGCGTAATAATTCTTGCAACAGTAACAGGAATTCTTGGGGGTGTAATGAGAGATGCAATATTGGGAATCTTCCCACCACATAATTTTTCAGATACTATTCACATAGTTTTGACTACAATAACTGCGATTATCATTTTTTATCTTTATCAAAGAATAAAAAAATATGAAAATTTGTTCAATATTTTTGACGCTGTAGGCCTAGGAGTTTTCACTTTTACAGGGGCTTCAATAGCATACTCTTTGTATAGTACTAATGTGGTATTAATCGTAATTTCAAGTTTAGTGACAGCTTTTGGTGGTGGAATTTTGAGGGATGTATTAGTAAGAGAACCGCCAATTGTTTTTACAAAGGAAGTCTATGCAGTCGCAAGTTTCATAGGAGTCATTATATTTCTTATAATGGTAAATCTAAAACTACAATTTGATTATACAGCAATTGTTGTAATTTTAGTTACAATTGGTATTAGGTTAATATCTATCAAGCTACATTGGAATTTACCTAAAGTGAAGACATAATTTGAATTTTAGAGTGTCATGAAGATACGATTCATATTAATTTTGTAAGAAACAAATAATACAACTTGCTTTGAAGGAGTAAATTTACTATATTTTAATTAAAATCTTACCCAATTGCTCTCCTCTTTCTAATTTATCATGGGCAGCCTTTACTTCAGTTAATGAGAATATGGAATCAATTCTTGACAACTCCTTCTTTCATTGACAAATTCAATTAATTCCAACAACTCTAACTTTGATCCAATCAAAATACCATATAATTGAATTTGCTTTGAATAAAAAGCTCTAATCTTAAAATTTGCAACATTTCCTGTTGTTGTTCCGCACATTGCAATCTTCCCGCCTCTTCGAACAGAGTTATTACTCGCGGTTATAGTCTTCTCACCAGCATTATCCACAACTGCATCGACTCCCGAACCATGAGTTAATTTTTCTATTTCTAATGATATTTCTTTTTTCTTCCGATTTATTACATAATCCGAGCCAAGACTATATGCAAAGTTCAATTTAGAATCGTCAGAGATAGTGCTTATGATTTTAGCTCCTAGCGCTTTTGCAATTTGAATCACGGCCATTCCCAAACCGCCGGAAGCCCCATATACTAAAACAGTATCATCCTTCTTTAGTTGCAGTTTTTTAATAATATTCCAAGCAGTTAAATATGAAATTGAGAGTGTAGCAGCTTGCTCGTCACTTATTCCATGAGGTATAGGTATGATATTTGCCTTAGGAACAATTACATTTTCAGCATAGCCACCATTGTAATTGCCCAAACCACCAATTATTGAAAATTCATTGCATAGGGTTTCGTTTTCATTCTTACAATTATCACAGTTATTACAGCTAATTCCCGGATATATCAGAAACCTTGATCCTTTAGAAAATGTTGAATAATCTTCCTGTAACGTACCTACAATATCACTTCCACAAATATGGGGAAACTTAATTAAGATACCTGGAATTCCCATTCTTGTCCAAATATCAAGGTGATTTAGGCCACAATATTTTACCCTAATTAGAATCTCGGATGAATTTGGTACTGGAGTAGGAAAATTATCTACATACTTTAATACATCTGCATTACCATGACTATATATAGGAACAGCTTTCATAAGATTATCACTAGTTTCTGAAATTAAACTTGAATATTATGCATTTCTTTAAGATCGTCCTTAAATTGAAATAATTCCTCCGGAATGTTAGCTTTTATAGGATCACGCAGTGAATATCGCTTACCGTTTTCATTTGTTGATTCTCTTTTTTTTGTCCATATTAATGAATTAAAATCAGTTATAGCTTTAGTAAATTTACACATATCCACATAATCATTACTACGTAAAGGAAACTTTTGTAGATGAATACTTTCATTAGAATAAATTGTAGTCCATAGTTTATCTGTGATAAAGGGACAAATAGGCGCTAATAGTAACAATATTACTGAAAAACATTTATGTAGAGTATATAATGCGGAATGTCTATTATTTGTAACTTTATCATTGTATGCGCGCGATTTTACCAATTCAAGGTAGTGAGAAGCGAAAACATTCCAAGTGAATTCTCTTATTTGTGAAGCAGAAATAAAGAAATTATATTCTTTATAACTTCTGATGCATTCTTCTATTAATTTTGATAATTCTCCCAAAATCCATCTATCCGAAGATAATAAATCAGATTCGAATGAAGAAATGAATTCGAAAGAAGATACAAATCTTCCAATATTCCATAACTTGGTTAAAAATTTATGTGCTTCTACTATCTTTTGTTCGGAACATCTAAAGTCCTGTCCAAGATTTGCTTCAATTGCTGACCAGAATCTGAAAGTATCTGCTCCATGCTTACTTATAATTGGAAAAGGATCAATTACATTTCCCTTACTCTTACTCATCTTTTCGCCATACTCGTCAACACCATATCCCATAATCCAGACATCACTCCAAGCAAGTTTTTCTGTTAATTGATAACATCGTAACATTGTGTAATATAACCATGTTCTTACAATGTCTTTTGCTTGTGGTCTTATTTGTGTTGGAAAGGTTTTTAAAAAAAAGTCATTGTCTTTACTGTATTTAGTTATATAAAGCGGTGATATACTCGAGTCCATCCATGTATCAAAGGTTCTTTCATCGCCAGTAAATTTGTTGTATCCACAATTATTACATTTATCAAAAGGTGCTATATCTTTCCAGGGTCTATAATATTTTCCAGGTTCAGGCAATATTGGTTCTTTGCAATTATCACAATACCATATGGGAATTTCCGTACCGTAAAATCTCCTTCTCGATACTGGCCAATCTATAGCAACAGAATCTAACCAATTCAACAATATCTGTCTGTGAGATTCTGGATAAAAAGTGAGAGAAGACGAAAATTCTCTAAGTTTAGGGAGAAAAACAAGTTGTTTTATATAATAATCTTGCATTGGGATTATCTCTACTGGTGATTTGCTTCTTTCGCATATTGGAATCCTATGCATGATCGATTGTTCTTTTACAATGTAACTGTTATTTTTCAAGTCTTCGATAATTTTCTTTCTTGCATTGTCTATGGTTAAAGCAGAATAATTACCACCGTTTTCACTTATCCTACCAAATTGATCAATGGCAACAATTTCTTTTAACCCCAATTCTCTAAATATTTGTACATCATTAAGATCTCCATAGCTACAAACCATCACAGCTCCCGAACCAAAATCAGATTTTGCTGAATGATGTGGCAAGATCTTTACTTCTCTATTGAACAAAGGTAGGATTACGGCCTTATTGAGTAGCTTCTGATATCTGGTATCGTTTGGGTTTACTATAACGCATTGGCATGCAAAAATTAGTTCAGGCCTGGTTGTAGCTACAATCAGATCCTCGTTTACATTTTTTAGTTTAAACTTCATATATACTAGATTTGTCTTTCTTTCTTCATAGTTTATTTCTGCATCTGCGATTGTAGTTCCACAGCTAGGACAATAATTATTTGGTCGATTAGCAGAATAAACCAGTCCCCTCTTCCATAAATTAATAAATGTACTTTGGGTTAAAGTGCGATATTCATTTGAATCAGTCCTATAATACTCCTCAAAATTTGCGCTAAGACCCATACTTTTCATGATTTGGATCATTTCTTTTTCCAGGTCATCCAGTGATATCTTACAAAGATTAAGAAATTTTTCCCTATCAGTCTGTCGCATCTTGATTTTGTGTTTTTTCTCCGTGTAAATCTCTACTGGAAGTCCATTTCTGTCTATGCCTATTGGAAAATATACATTATTTCCAAACATTCTCGCCGTTCGCGCTATCATATCAATTTGTGCATAATGTGCTGCTGCTCCCATATGCCATGGTCGTCCTGATGGATATGGAGGAGGAGTATCAATCACATAGTTGTCCCTATCAGAAACTTTGAATTCATAGATTCTCTCCTCATGCCATTTTTTCAAAATAACATTTTCAATATTCGAATTCCATATTTTTTCATTAATTTTTTGCTGCATTTTTGGGTTAGAACTAATCCACTAAAAGGCTTCTATTTAAGTTCATGCTTCAAAAAAGTATTAGATTAATACAAATACCAATTATTTCCATTTATAATAAGAAGCCGATCTTAATCATTACCATTAGAAAAATTTTCTATTCACTTAATGTTAGCCAGAATATGTGCGCCCTTATTTACACCTTCATAAATGTAAACACCCAAAGCTTCTACATTTGGAGGCATTTTTGAGGACAATAGCTTTATTATGATGGATGAAAGATTCTCAACCGTTGCTTCTCCAGGCATAAGAAAAGTAGTATCTTTGGGAATCTGCAGATTGAAAAATCCACGTGGACCGTCAAATGATACGTAATAATGAATACTATCTTCTTTGTAAACATATTTCTTATTAATAAAGAACTTGTGATCTAGTATTGAAAGGGTTTCTTTGATAATTCTTTTTGCCTCACTAAAATCGATAACCAGGTTATTCACCATTTTTCCAATGATCTCTACCATAACAGTAGAGGTGTGTCCATGTAGTATTGAACACTTTTCAACTAGTGGTAAAATATGGGCATAGTCAAATGCTAGCGATGAATCCTCTAAAAATATAGATCCTACTTGATCCCTCTCAGAATCAATAAAAGATATTGTTTCAAAATCAGCAGATTTCACACCAAACTTTGATTTACCAATAGCAATGATATTAAGATCAGGATTATTATTTTTTATTTCATTGAATTTATCTAGGTCATTTTCAGAATCTAAAATTTCAACATATTTATCATCAACCTTAAAGTCAACAAGTACCTCATTACCATTCATCAGCTTAATCTTAAAGTCATATTGATAATCTTTTCCTAAGAATGAAAGCAATCTTGAGAAAGATAATTCCGTCTTACTCCTCAACAAATTTCCCTTTCTATCAATATATTTGAGATCTTCATCCAGAATTATTTTCTTCATTTATTTATTTCAAAGAATTCAGATATATACAAGTTACTTTTTATGCATTTGTATTCTTATTGCTCGCAACTACAAAAGTTTGAGATAAAAATATCGTGTTAAAAATGATTAAACGGGTTGTGTTCCGTTAATTACTAAAATCTTTTTATGACAATCCTTTTTTTAATTAGAGTGCATTGTACAATTCAGACCTTATCGAGGCATTATTTGTAACAGTAACTGAAAATCTAAGAGGAATCAATAAAATTGGCATTGCTTTTTCAGGCGGAATAGACAGTACCTTACTTGCAATGATTTGTAAAAATATGAATATAGATACTACTTTATTGACTGTGGGCTTTCCTGATTCAAATGATATTGAATTTTCAAAATCAATATCCCATAAAATCAATATGAATCACAAAATTTTAGAAATAGACAAAGGTGATTTAGCAGTAATTATAAAAAAAATTAAAAATGAAATATCCTGTAGCAACACATCTCATATTGAAAATTGCATCGCGTTTAGCTACATAGCTAAATTGGCAAGTAAGAATGACACGTCTGTCGTACTAACAGCTAACGGATTTGACGAACTTTTTTGTGGATACAATAATTTCCGATTTATATTTAATCAAGGTAGTGATACTATTAATAAGACTATTGAATCAAAGATTTTGAATGAATTAGAATTAGCAAATGAAATAAAACAGGTAACAAAGGAATATCGTGTCAGTATTTTACAGCCATTTCTCTCAAAAGGATTCATTTCTGTTGCAATGAAGTTTCCAATTTATAATAAAATAGTTAGCAACGATGATGTTCTAAGAAAGCATATCATTAGAAAGATAGCATTATCTTTTGACTTACCACCAGAAGTCATATTTAGGAGAAAAAAAGCAATTCAATACAGTTCTCTAATACACAAATATCATAAAAAAATAGATTAACGAATTTTGTAATTTTTACGTATTTGTTCAGTTTTTTTTATGACGTTGTTTATTATTTTTGTTGATGCAGCCAGATGACAGTTCGGATCAAATATTATTCTTAATTCCTTCTTGTTTAAATTGGCTCCAATAGAAGGGTCTTGCATTATCGCTTCTTTAAAGTCTTTATCATTTGCAAGTGTTTCAAAGGCAACATGTTGTATGTTATCATATGCGCTCATTCGAGGAATCCCTTTCTTAACTAGTGCTTCAAGAATGAATTCTGCAAAAATTCTTCCCTTTGTTTTATTTATATTCTCTAGAATTTTTTTCGTATTTACACTTAATCCTTCAATTACCTTTATCATGCTGTTTATCATTTCATCTAAAAGAATAACGCCCATTGGAATAGTAAATCTCTCATTCGCAGAATTTGAAAGATCTCTTTCATGCCATAATGAAATATTTTCTTGAGAGATACTTGAAAGGGAACGAAGAATTCTTGCAAGTGATGATACTCTTTCACTTTTAATAGGATTTCTTTTTACTGGAACTGCGCTACTTCCCAACTGACCCTTTTTAAAAGGTTCCTCAAGCTCACTTATTTCGGTTCTCTGTAAATTTCTTATTTCTGTCGCCATCTTGTCTAGTGTACATCCTACTAGTGAGATAATAAATTGAACTTCTGCTAGTCTTTCCCTAGGTATTACTTGTGTCGCAGCCTCTATAGAATGAAGTCCAAGCGATTTGGCCACGTTGTTTTGAACATCCAATGCCTTTGCTCCCATTAATGAACCTGTTCCAACTACTCCTAAGGTCTTACATAATAGAAATCTTTTCTTACCTTCTTCGATTCTCTCTATATGGTGTGAAAGTTCATTTGCCCAGATTGCAAATTTTAGTCCAAAAGAGATTATGCTTGAATGTTGTCCATGAGTTCTTCCTACGGATGGTAACGTACTATATCTCCTTACCTTATTTATCAATAGCGAAATTAACCTCAAAATTTTTGGTTCAATTATTTCAAGGGCGTCCTTTAATTGCATTGATGTAGATGTATCTACAACGTCGTTACTGGTTAATCCGTAGTGTATCCAGGGTTTTGTTAACGGTGAGCAATATTCGCTAATAGCTTGTACTAACGAAGCTGTATCGTGCTCACTAATTGATTCCAGATCCTTAATCCTTTTCATTGTGATCTTGTTTGATCTTGCTACTCTAGAAATTTCTTTTGAGGCATTTAGTGGAATGAGATTAAGTTTGCCCTGCGATAATGCAACTTCTGCTTCGAAATCAAGTTGATACCTAAGTCGATTTTCTTCATCAAAAATTTTTCTTATTTCATTGCTACCATATCTTCCAGAATCAATAGGTAATATTGGCATCTAATTTAGGAATTAGTAAACGTAAAATAAATATTATTATTTATTAATATAAAAATTCTAATTAATATTCAGTAACGTATGATTTCAACAAAATTATAATCTAAATTAAATTATATTATTCTCATCTTAGAATAATATTTATAGTGGAATACTATACAATGCGATAATGAATCGTAGTTTAATAGTGGCAAGCTTACTAGTAGCTAGCTTTTTGCTTGCAAG
>JBKPGB010000077.1:0-1288 GCA_046729135.1 Thermoproteota archaeon
CCCCCATCTACGAACAGTTCGATACCGGTAACATAACTGCTGTCATCCGACGCGAGGAATAAGGCGGCCTTCGCGACTTCATCAGGGTTGCCCATCCGACCTAGCGGTATGGTGCCCACGACGCTCGCCTTCAACCGCTCGGCCTGTTCCTCGCTTTGTACCAGGGTATCGATGAGTGATGTGTGTATCGGACCAGGACTGATGGCGTTGACGCGGATCTTGCGATGTTTCAGATCGACCGTCCAGGTGCGAGCGAACGATCGTATAGCGGCCTTGGTCGCACGGTAAACACTATACCCCTCGATCCCTTTGGATCCTCCGGCAGAAGCAGTTAGAATGATAGAACCACTACCATCCTGAAACAGTGGAAGCCCTTTTTGTACGGTGAATAGAAGGCCTTTAACGTTGACGCTGAATATTTTATCAAAATGGGATTCAGTAATTGTTCCTAAAGGTGCGAATTCATCAATGCCGGCGTTAGCAAACAGAATATCGATGTGGCCCTTCTGCTGCTTCACAGTGGCATACAACCGATCAAGATCTGCGAGATTTGAGACGTCTCCCTGAACACCAGTGACGTTGTTGTTGTTTTTGCCAATCTGCTTTACTGCTGCATCGAGTTCGCTTTGGCGGCGGCCGGTGATGAAAACATGTGCACCCTCTGAAATGAACCGCTGTGCCGTCGCGAGGCCTATGCCGCTGCTTCCGCCTGTGATGGCTGCAACTCTTCCTTAAAGCTTTTTCATGATTTTTTACTCTTTATGGTAGGCTTTAAGTTAAGTGTTAGTTGAGTGAGATACTTATACCATAATTAGCGACATCGAGTACCATGTCGGGAGCTAAAAGACAAGACAGTTATATAAATTGCCATTTTGCTATCAAGCGACTAGCGATCATATAGAATGTAGCTTGATTGGTTAGAATGGAAGGTGGATTTGAGTCCAGGAATTTGTTACGGTTGTACAGATTACATCTGTCTGATGGTCTTATACAGAAGAAAATACATAACACATGAAAAGACCTCCGAACTCGTCTATAAATACTTGGAGCAGTTACAATAAGTTCACGTGTGGTGAATCAAGATAGAAAAAGAGAACAGTAATTCCAATAAGTTCACATTCCTAATTGATGGATACACTCTAGAACTCAATAGAATAAATAATCAAATAGATGAGCAGTTTGAATCCTTGTATAAGTATTACTGCAATAATCAAAAATTCAATATTAACTTGTTCAAGGAATCAGCCACGGAATTCTTTGACAAAAACCCCGAGATAAAATTACACGA
>JBKPGB010000078.1:0-96303 GCA_046729135.1 Thermoproteota archaeon
AAATCGGTTCTTTCTTCCACTAATGCGTATCTCAATTTCAAACCAGTAAATAGAATGATCGTAAAACCAGATCCTATGACCAAATATGAAATTGATTCTCTTAATTCATTTTTGGACAAATTTGAGGAAAGAACAAAGATAGAGATAAAGTTACTATCGTCCAGTAAAAATAAAATTAAGAATAATAAAATTTTATATTCCTCAGACGATCACACTATGGTACAATTTAAGAGACAAGTAGAACGAACTGCAAGGAAGATATATTCTGTTGTAACTATTCATGGAAACAACGGATTAAAGATTGAAACTATTCAAAATGTACTTTGCATAGACGATGAACTTACAGACGCAGCACTAAAAATGCTCAAAAAATTGAAAAAAATAAAAATTATTGGTAGGAAGGTAATTATTTCTGATAACGTAGTAAAAATTCCAGGACAGATTTACAACATTGAAATTGAAAAGGTGGTTATGGGTAAAGCACTTGTACTGGTGAATGGTGAATGGCATGCTAGATTGCACCACTATGATTATGGTGGCCCAAGAGAGTTAATAAGAAAAGGAAGAGAATTCAAAGTCATAGGCGAATTGTATCATGATGATGATAAATTGAATATACGCGTAAAAAAAATCTTGTAGAAGAATATGATGTGTTTATGTGATAGTTTGCATCATAAAACTTGAGTTAACTAATCAGCCGAGTAAATCTGGTTTATGTTGATTGATTATCCTAGATAAGCCAGTCATATAGTTTTTTGCAAAACTCGTAATGGGTTGAGAAGAATACCATATACATCCAAGTACCTGACAGTCATGGCAGGTTCTGGCTATATCCCATTGAGGTGCGCTCCAGATTTCTTCGATACTTTGTTCGAGCAAATTATATGTGTTCTCTGACTTGTTAAATTTCCAACAGGGTACCATTACAGTACCATCCGCGTTAACAAAAGTGCTCTTCCATACTCCGCACTCATCGAAAGTAGTACGCCCATACTTGATTATCTGTTCAAAATACTCCGGCGGGATCATTATTTTAGGAAAAGTATTTTTTTTCCCATATTCCAAAATGCTTTCGCAAACTTTAATCATAGTTTTTCTATCTGGCAATAACGAGTACGATGCATCAGCTCTGTCTTCTACAAAAGTTAAGGAAACTGCGTTTGAACCAAGTTCTTTAGCTTTGTCAAAATAGCTTTGATCAATAAATTCATTTGTGTTAAATTTTGTAATTACGCTATTGAAATAGTGTGAAATGTTACTTTGATTGAGGAGTGCAATGTTTTCCATAACTTTATGAAAGGTCTTGCTTGATACACCTCGTACTTTACAATACGGTTCTTCATAAACAGAATCAATACTACAAGTAATAAATTGGATGTATTGTCTTAGTTTTTCAAGATTTACAGTGTGTAAAAGTGAGCAGTTTGTAATCAATGAAGTGGGCATATTAATAGTATAAAGATAACTTACAATATCCATAAAATCGGGTCGACTTGTTGGTTCTCCACCTTCGATTATAGACCAGACGCAATATTTTGAGACTTTATCGAAAATACTTTTCCATTGTTCTGTACTAAGGTCCCTTTCATTTACAAGTTTTAATTGACCTTCTTTATTGGAATCACCAAAAGGACACATAGGACAATAAAAATTACAATAATGAGTCAAACTGAAAACAGCCACTAGAGGTCTTCGTTTACCTACTACCCGATTTAAAGACCATTTACTTAGTAACTTTAAAGTTCGTACCTTATCTACTTCCAACCAATTTATCTAGAGGCTCCATTCGTATTAATCTATTGGAGTTACCTCATATCCAGTGTATTATTTCAAGTTAGAGTCGGAATAGATTTTTTATTCTAACCTTGCAAATTTAAGATATACAGACTCATTATCTAACGGATCCAATTTTGCTTTTTGTAATTTGGCTTCAACAAAAATCGTTTTTCTCAATTTAGATCCACGAAAATCGCAATCTCTCAAGTCTGACCACATAAAGTTTGTTCGAGTTAGATTAGCATTCATAAAGTTGCCATTTTTCAAATTTCCGTAAATGAAAATTGCATCTGTCAAATCCGCACTTTCAAAGTTTGAATCCATAACTTCGGATTGGGCAAAATTGGCCTTTTGTAAATTGCATCTTGACAAATTTGTTCGGTTACACTTAATGGCGTTTAGAAACGCGTTTGAAAGATCCTTTCCTGAAAAATCCATTCCACTCAGATCGATTTTTGCGAAGATGTTGGCCATTCTCCATTCGTTGAATTCCTTAATCTTAGACTCTCGTAAGAGACTTAACCAGGTTGATTTTTCAGTTTCAGTCATTTTTATGTCGTTATTTTTTTCGATATATCAATTTTCTCAAAATGAAAGTTCTATCTATGAGAAATACAATTTTACTTATACTTAAAATTTCTAATTCGAAATATGACAAGATGATTTTGCTAAATTATGCGTAAACACTTATTATATATGATAATTATATCAAAATTTGACATATGACGGAAAGTAAAAAAAATAATTCGCCACCACGGATAATGATTGTGGACGATGAATCTGATATCCTTTCGGTCATAAAAAGAGGATTAGAGTCAAAAAATGATTTTAGGGTTGAAACATTTTCAAAAGGTGATGAGGCCATAAATAACTTTCAGAATCATCCTCCAAAATATTACGATCTTGTAATAACCGACATTCGAATGCCCAAAATAAATGGATTTGACCTATATAGGCGTATAAAGGAAAATGATCCTAATATGAAGATTGCATTCATCACTGCTTTTGAAATTAACAAGGAAGAATTCAGCAAAGTTATTCCTTCGGTCAATGTTACTCATTTTATTAGCAAGCCAGTCAGTATCTCCAAGTTAAGAGAGAAAATAAAATCCATACTAGACGATAATACTAGAGCTAATTAGAATATAATATTTTCAATCTGACTTCAGCATCTTATTTTTCCTTGTACTAGTCTGTCCCAGCGATTGGGAGTGCCTTACCTGAAGGAAAATTAAAAGCATTTTTTTCCTGTTCCTCTGGAGTTACTTTTTCAAATTCTAGTGTAATTTCTATTGGCCCATTGAATTTAATACTGATTTCATTTGCAAGATTAGCTATTTCCTCTTTATCACTAAATTCTCTAGAACCTTGAAGAAAAACTCGACTTTGCCTAAATAATGCCTTGCCACCATATTTTACTTGCAGAAAATCTAATAATGCTTGAACTTTTTCTTGCGTTATGTCATTATAGTAGAAACATATTCCATTTATTAATTCCTTGTCAAAAGGAGTTCCATACCTAAACCAGAAGACTCCAAAGTGTTCATGTTCTCCTTGTAGACATTTAATGTCCCAATGATTAGCCCTTTCAATAGGGTACGATGAACTTAGAAGGTCATTAACACCTAAACGCCAATATCTTACGCGCATCTGGGAATATACCAAATTATCATTATAATAATGTGACTAATAATTGGAGTCCAATATTAGTACGAATATCCTATCTCTATAGAGAAAAGAGTATTCAATGCATCACAGCATTTATTATTGGATAGTTTTTTCCTATCCAACAGATAAAAATAATATATACTTAGGAACTAAACTGTAGGAAGTTGAAGCCAAAAAGAATAAAGAGATTACACAAGAATATTTTGAGTGATTCAGTACGCGATTACAAAATTAAATCAAATTCCATATCTTTACTGCTTGATGGTATGGCATATTCTGGTGGTTTTGAATCTAAAAATCTTTGGGATGGAATAAATATAATTCGTACGATGACAAGGGACAAGAACTGTACCAAATTCTTGTCATTCGTAGGATCAATAATCTCCACTGGAGCTAGAGGTATAATCAAGGATATGTTAAAACGCAAGATGTTTGATTGTGTTATTACGACCTGTGGTGCATTGGACCATGATATTGCAAGAACAAGTACAAAATACTATTCTGGAGACTTTCGGATGGATGATAAATTGCTTTTTAAAAAGAATATTCATAGATTAGGAAATGTCCTAGTACCGCAAAATAACTATGGCCCGGTTATTGAAAAAAAAGTACAGGGTTGTCTAAATGAACTGTACCAGAAAGGGTTACAGAGTGTTTCGACCTTTGAAATAACAAAGAAAATAGGGAGTACTTTAGATGAGACTTCGTTTTTGTACTGGGCGTATAAGAATGATATTCCAGTCATAGTTCCAGGTATTGTAGATGGTGGAGTGGGAAGTCAAATATGGTTCTTTTATCAGAAACACAAGAACTTTAATATAAACATACTATTGGATGAAACCAAATTATCAGACTTAGTTTATGAGGCAAACAAAACTGGTGCTTTCATTATCGGGGGCGGAATTTCTAAACATCATACCTTATGGTGGAACCAATTTAGAGGAGGACTGGACTATGCAGTATCCATAACAACAGCTTCTGAATGGGATGGTAGTTTGAGTGGGGCCCTGGTTGCAGAAGCAATATCTTGGGGGAAAGTAAAGGGAAAAGCAAAGCAAACTACAATACATGGAGAAGCAACCACATTGTTACCCTTCATTTACGCTGCATTAATCAGATAAACATACTCTAAAATCATTTTATCATCTGTTCAGCTTTTCGACTCTGTCGAATTTCTATCTACTATCTTTATAGAAAGTATTTTAGCCATATTTGGATCTCGCGGCTGATCATTTTGAACTGTTGGTAATGCAGCAATTTTATCAACAACGTCCATCCCATTTATGACTCTACCAAATACCGTATATTGTTTGTCCAAAAATCTGGAGTCATTCAAAACAATAAAGAACTGTGAACCCGCACTATCTGGATCTGAGGATCTGGCCATTGAAACTATTCCTCTATTGTGTGGTATGTTACTAAATTCTGCTTTGATCTTATAACCCGGATCGCCTGTTCCCCACGCGGCCTTGTTTGTGTTATTTTTTGTATTTGGATCTCCTCCTTGAATTACAAATCCTTTGACAATTCTATGGAATACAGTGCCATTGTAGAATCCCGAATCTGCAAGTTTCTCAAAATTTGAGACATGCATTGGGGCTACATTTCGAAAGAATTCAACAGTTATAGGTCCCTGAGTTGTATCTATGACAGCTAATTTAGATTCATTAGTTGATTTCATATCAGTATTAGACTTTGTGGTGTTTATTGAAAATTTCTCTTTATCGATTATCTCCTTATACGGATCCGAAGTTGTTTTAGGTATATAATTATGGTTTACTTGATAAATTAATACCGCAAAGAATAGACCTGGTCTATTACTCTTGAAGCTGGCTGACGAATAAACCAATTTTAGTGGTTGTTCTGCATTACCATTTTCTGGGTATTTGATGTCTTTTGTATAGATTGCAGTTGCGCCTTGTTGATATTGGCTTGTCGGAGCACCATTTACTATATAGGACACAGGTGTGAAAGGTATCAATTGTCCAAGTAACGTACTATTCCAAAAGAATGGTGTTGGGGTAAAACCATCTTGTTCAAGATATTTATTTTCATCAAATCCTCCTATTCGTATAAACCACTGTTTTTTGCTTTCATCTCCACCGTTACCTAAAACATACAGCTCACTACCATTAATACCACTAAATCTCTGTCCAACAATGTATACTACTATATAGTCAGACTTTAGATCTTTTGCAACCTTAAGGCCGTTTTCGGTTTGATCCATAAACATCTTTGCAATCGTTGCTATACGTGTTTGGTTTATTGTAGCATTATCAGCTAAACTAGTTCTATTTCCTAATGTTGTTATCCAGTAACCATAATCCCACCACGATGCAATTACTGAATTGGAAGATGTATTGGCAGAGATCCAATCTAATGCGCTTATCCAATCATCGGTCTTGACTCTAAATCCAGTACCGCCATTTGCAATTGAAGGAGGAATATCGGCGGAACTCAACCAATTTGAATTTTGTGGGAATAATATACCACCATTATCCAGGACAGGAATTGAAATTAAAATAACAAGTATAATTGAATATACAATTTTTATCGATTTATCCATGTGAGAAATTTTTTCGCGTTCTGTTCTTTTCTTCTTCTTATGCGATGTCTCTGATAATGCCCTATAGTTGATTATACTACTAGTTATTTCATACAGGCCCAATCCAGATAAGAGTATAATTCCGATTGATGAGAATACAAGTAATCTAGCAAATGTTGCACTCACGTATACTCCAGTAATTCCGATGATTAATGAAAAAATGGACATGTCATTTCTGTGTCTGAATGCCATAAGAGCCCCAAATCCAGCAAACATTATCAGAATTGAATAGTCCGTGAAATATTCTACCAAAGTTGGAGTGAAATGCTCAGCGACGGATTCTACCAGGGGATTTTGAGAAGAAAGAAATGGATTAACTGCATTTAGATATCTGAATGAGGATCCATGAAAACTTCCAGATAAAATTATTCCTATGCCAATTGCAAAAAAAGCTCCAAGCAAGATCCAATTGTTTCTTAGGAAAGTATTCGATGAACTTAATTTCCTCACAATAGATGAAATAATCAAAAATATCGTTCCCCCTATGAGGGCAATACCTGGAAGTCCAAATACAAATGAAAGGCCAGGTCTTGGAGACAAACCGGCAGATAGTATGGCAGCAACGGTAAACAAAATTGCCACAATCAAGGGGACCTTGATATCATTTCGCAAAAAAGTTACTGCAAAAAAGTATAATGAAATTGGGATACTAAAGTATTGAATCCCACCCCACGAAGCATTAGCAAGACCTAATAATAATCCTCCGACTATCGCTTTTACAATAGCAATCTTGGGCTTATGTTTCAATGCAGAAATTAGTAAGTACAGAGCCAACAGTGCGATGAACAGACCAAGAGGTTCTGATTTGAACCAACCTAAGTTTCCACGCTGAATGATGGCAGGAGTAAAAGCAATTAGTAATGCAGAAAAGAGACCTGCTGTGGTTCCACCCAGTGTCCTTACCAAAGCAAATACAACAATTGTGGTCAATGATCCTACGACAACAGGTAATAATATTGTAAAATCTAAAATGGAACTATTTCCTCCAAAGATCTTGTAAAGATAAGCCGCTGTTATATGTAATCCAACTTGTGACGTCTCCGGTATGTTTCGACCTTCAGGATACCATGACATATTATCATGCCACTTCAGATATGCATCCAGGCCATTATCTACAATATACTTAGTTGCTCTGTAATCAAAATACGGATCGAATTCATTTAGATAAAATCCATACTTTATCGGATAGGAACGCATTATGAAAGCTGTTGTAAATGCAATAACTAATACCGCAATAACTAATAAATGACGTACATTAAAATTGTAATTTCTAACATGAAACAAAACTCTGTCGGCAGATAACATAATAATGCTTGTTGATTACACTCATTTTTTAACGTACTGGAAAAAATTTGCATAACGTAGTTGCAAAAAAATAAGTATGCCAAACCAAGCAATAAAAGAATTTTGTAATTATTTATCTAACAAAAGAAGGGGGGAATTAAGAGGGAATAGTGACTACGAGAGTATTACCTCTTTTTGGTTGCTTTCTTAGCAGACTTCGATTTCTTTTTCGCTGCCATTTTCAATGATATAAGAAAAACAGATCGTATATAAGTTTTAATCTTTTCAAAAATTTTGACTACTCTGACTCTAATATCTTTGTTTTACATACTGTGACCAGTTCTGAGAATCGTATTGCATCTTCTTTATTACCTACAATTGTACCATAATGCATTGGAATTGCAATTTTTGGATTAATTAATTCATTGACTGCCTTGGACGCTTCCTCAGCAGTCATTACATAAGTTCCGGAAACAGGTATTAGTACAACAGTTGGGTTTGTATCTTTCATTTCTGGAATTATATCAGAATCTCCGGTGTGATATAATCGATCATTACCAAATTCAGCTATGAATCCAATTTTTTTGTCATTCTTTGGATGAAAGTCCTTGTCAATATTGTATGCCGGAACTGTTTCTATTCTTAAATCATCTACCTTCACACTGTTATGAGGATCAATGCCAATTGATTCTTTCACTTTTAGAGACTTTAATTGAGATAGACACTCTTGAGCAGAAACAATAACTGTTCTTTCATTAATGATATTTTTTAAATCCTCTATTGATAAATGGTCGAAGTGGTTGTGCGTTATGAGTACAATGTCAGCGTCAGAAATCTTTTCATACGATTTGCTCAATTTGTAAGGATCAATATACACTTTCATATTACCGTATAAGATCTTGAATCCAGCATGACCGCTCCACGTTATACTTAACTTATTGTACTCAAACATGAATAATAAGAAATAAATTGACGATTTAAAGCTACCCTTCAAAATACTGATTTGCTATTATCATCTTATTCTTGGATAGCGTAATGGTAGTCACGTCAGCCATTTTCAGACTGTTCAATAATTTACCATCCAGCGTAGCCACAGCTAATCTTCTGTTCTTTGTTACATAATTTAGAATTTCATTGTCTACATTTTTTGATTTACCAATATCCTTGATTTCAAATTTCAATTTAGATATGGAAATTGCAGTTTTTGCGATCATAGATTTCTTGGGGCCTGATTTTCTTTCGATAGATTCAAGCTCATCTAGAACGAAGGTTGGGACTATAAATCTTAATTTCCCAAGTTCGTTTTCAATTTTATCCAAGCATTTGATAGGGCTAGAAACCAACGCAATGAGAAAGCTGGTATCACAAATTATTTCCATTTAAGGATCCTCTGAGAAATCATATTGTGAATAGTTTAGCTGTAATTAATTAGTTTCAATAAAGCGGCATCTTTTCAGACTAACTTATCAAAGTTGATACAGATAATTAGGAAAAAACAAATGTTCTGATTCTGGTCATTTAGGTACCGAATTTTTTCCACTCTATCAAAAGATTCATTATTAAGAATCAAAGATTATTCATTAGAGTAATTGAAAAGAATAGAGACGCAAATAATGGTAAATTCTACTCCTGAAAAAATCTGGAACATTCTTATCAATTTTGAGGAATACGAATTATGGAATCCATTCATGACAAAAGTAGTAGGTGATGCCAAATTAGGTTCTAAAATTATGGTCAAGATTCAGACTGTTAGTGGAAAAGAGAGAACGTATTATCCAATTATAACTAAAATCGAAATAGGCAAAGAACTTCGATGGAAAGGAAAATCATTCTTGCCTGGTATTTTTGACGGTGAACGCATATTTATTATAGAAAAATCCACCGACAATCTAGCTTCATTCTTACACAAAGAAATATTCACAGGATTAGGTGTGAAATTTGTTGGTGATAAGTTAGGTGAAGATCTCAAAGAGAGTTTTGATAAGATGAATATGGCTCTAAAAAGCAGAGCTGAGAATTTTCTAAAGTGATAACGGTTAAACTAATTCTTTTGGATACTAAATAGGAATGTTTAATCTTCTGCATTCCGAAACTAATGTTTGCATGTCCTTCTCCAGGGCGTAGCGAAGTTTATTATTGTAAATTATGGCTGCTGGATGTATTGTAGGAAAAAAGAGCTTGCTATCCTTTTCAATGAACTTTCCGCGATTTCCAAGTATGGATCGGCCACCAAGCAATGATTGATAAGCTGTTCTACCAAGTATACAAATAATTTTGGGAGAAACAATTGAAATTTCTCTTTCAAGATAATTCTTGCAGACACGCTGCTCTTCTTCTGTGGGAACTCTATTGCCAGGAGGTCTACATTTTACAATATTAGTCACAAAAATTCTTGATCTAACTATTCCTACTTTATCTAAAGTTTCGTCAAGAATTTTTCCTGCCAGTCCAACAAATGGTCGACCTTTCTCATCTTCGTTTCTTCCTGGAGCTTCTCCTACAAACATGATACTAGCTTTAGAATTACCTTCACCAGGGACTGCATTTGTTCTATTCCTACACAAGTTACATAGTTTGCAGCTGATAACTTCAGCTTTAATCTTATCAGTCGAATCGATAGACATACACATCAGCTATCTCTTACTACTTGTTGATATCGAGACCATATATTATCATACTGTGTATCTAGAAAAATCATCATTTAATATATTTATGATTTCTTGTGATACCATCGAGAAATAAAGCAATCCGTACCATCGTTAATGCTGTGCTCAACACAATGTGTTCAACTTAAAAAGAAAAGTTAATTAATTCAATATCATTACCTCATTTGACAAATAATTTTAACTATTGATAATTATTAATACGATGAGTATTTTATAAAGCAATGAATTCGAAAGTAGATCAGTTGGAAAATCAACAAGATCTAGTGGATGAATTGACTGATTTTTTCAAGAACCTCAGAAAGCGTAAACAAAAAGATAAAGAGATTACATTGCATGAAAACAGAAATAAATTTACGAACAATACAAACATCATAGATTCAGACAAGAGGCTTCGCGAAAAAATCAATATCGAAATAGATCTAAATCAAAGAACAACCGTATATAGTAATGACCATTCTATGTGGGTTTGAGTACAGAATAATTGATGAACTAACCTGTACGAAGATCCTTGATTTTTTTACAAAAATTGATTTATTTTATAGTAAACATGTAGCATATCCATAGGCAAGTATCTCGATACATAAAGTAGTAATTTTCTATGATTATCTCATATGATTTAAAAATGATTAGTAACCAGAAAGTAACTAATTGAGTTCGAGATCAGTTATACTTGAATATCAAAAAGGAGCAATAGTGGTAAAGGGACTTGATAGTTTGCCCTATGCTAAGTTTGATTCAAGGACTAACTACTTGTATTCCCACGGTATAAACTATAAAAAAATAACTCAATACCTTAATGAAAAGAACATAAAATATGAGGACAAAGTATTGGACTTGTTACCTCTTGGGCATCTTCCAGAATTAGAGGTTAAGCTGCGTGATTATCAACAAGAAGCAATTGAAAATTGGTGTTTAGAAAAAAGGGGATCAATAGTACTGCCGACAGGTGCCGGCAAGACCATAATCGGATTAAAAATTATTGAGATTGTAAATTCACCAACACTAATAATCGTACCTACGCTTGATCTTATCAAACAGTGGACAAAAATACTCTCACAAAATTTTGATATTGAAATAGGGAATATAGGTGGAGGAATTGAAAAAATTCAACCAATTACAGTATCAACCTATGATTCTGCATATATTAAGGCGCAATCAATTGGAAACAAGTTTTTGTTAATGGTATTTGATGAGGTACATCATTTACCAGCACCAACATATAGATTAATTGCAGAAACATTTGTAGCACCATTCAGACTAGGCTTGACTGCTACTATAGAACGTGAAGATCATTTGGAAGAAGATTTTCCATATTTAATTGGAGAATCTAAGTTTCAAATCACCGCAAAAGAGCTAGCCAAAAGTAATTATCTTGCGAAGTATACTCTTGAAAGAAAAGAGACGTTCATGTCAGTAGAAGAATATAGGAAATATAAAGAAAATATGGCAATATATCACGCATGTTTAAAAAAGATTGGACTAAAAATGAATTCTAATAACGCATTCAAAAGATTGATCATGATCTCGTCAAAAAATATTATGGCCAGACGTGCCTTAATGGGAAGGAACAAAGCAATTGATATAGCGCTCAATAGCAAATCTAAAATGAATGAAATTAGAAAGATATTAGTTGAAAACAAAGATATCAAGACAATAATATTTACACAACATAACAAGCTTGTATATGAAATATCCAATGTTTTTCTTATTCCATTTATTACGCACAAGTCATCTAAAGAGGAAAGGGAGGACGTCCTTACTGGTTTCAAGGATGGTAGATATAAAGCAATTGTTACTTCAAAAGTATTGGATGAAGGGATAGATGTTCCTGATGCCCAAGTGGGGATACTTGTTAGTGGAACCGGTAGTAGTAGGGAGTTTATCCAGAGGTTGGGAAGATTACTGAGGCCAAAAAATGGTAATAAACAGGCAATACTATTTGAAATCGTTTCCAGTGGTACTTCAGAAGCTTTAACCAGTGAGAGAAGACATAGGAATATAATGAAATAAGTTTTCAGGATCCTTTTATTTTATTTTGTAAATTTGTTCTTTTGAAGTAGAACTTTACGCATATACTTTATTTCATCCCAATATCAAGTGCTAAATGATGTCAATTTTAGTTGATTGTTCCTGTCGGAAAAGTCAATAGTCGACTTTACCATTCTAAGAGTACTGCTGTCTTTTGAATCTCTTATATAAATTACATATATCAATGCATAATTCTTCCTATACGTTTTTCTGATGACTCTACCAATTCTTTGTGCAACTTGATTAAAATTTGAACTATTTGAAATTATTATTGCTATTCTCGCTTCAGGAATATCATATCCGATTTCAAGTGTATGTACAGATAACAATGGATAGTATTCTTTCCCCCATTCTTCTAAAATTTTCTTTCTTTGACTAGCTGGTATTTTATTATGGATAGATCTGGAGGCTATTCCATTTGAATCCAATATTTTTTCTAATTTTTTTATTGACTCAATTGTCTCACTAAAGATCATGATGGGTTCTGACGGATGCTTCTTTACTATATTTAAGGCAGACAACATTTTATTTTGTGCCGAACTAAGCAATTCTTTTCTTTTTCTAACGTTTTCAAACCACAATTTTGCCAATTTTGCATTATATCCGCCTTTGAAAAGTAATATGGATATTCTTTTTGGATCAAATACTCCAAGTTTCCGTGAAAGAGAAGATATTTTTGTCGAAGTTTCATTATAGATTTTTTTCTCAGACTCTGTGAAATTTACAGGTACGGAAACGACATGTGGTTTGGCCAATCTTCCATCTGTTACAGCATCTTTAATTAAATATTTCTTTACAGGAGGCAATGTCTTAATTATAGTATTATAACGGGAATCATTCTCATTTATGGTAGCAGTTAAGCCTAATATCCCTTTAGTAGGATTTTCATTTATAATGTCAAATATTTTGCTAAATTCTCTGGCTGTTTCACTCAGCAAATGAATTTCATCGAGAATTATCATATCAAAATCTCTAATCAAGTCTAAACGGTTTATGACACTCTGGTATGTGCTAATGGTAATTTCTCTTATTTCCTTTTGTTCCCCAAAAAAAGTTCCAATGGATTCCCTGGGCAATCCGTATCTAACCAGTCGATTTACGTTCTGGTCAATAAGTACAATTCTTGGTACTATAAATAAAATTCCAAATTTTTGATTTGGTTTGACCCCTCTTGTGTCTTTAGAATAACACATAATGTCATTGTTATACTTAATTTCAGCTAATCTTCTTGCACACTCAAATGCAATTTCAGTTTTTCCAGTTCCCGTACTATAAATTATTGAACCCCTGAAATTATTATTTAACCATGCATTGACCGCCTCCCTTTGGTCATCTTTAAGTTCAAATGGAAATTTGAGATTGAGGATGGCAATCAATATTTTAATTTCAACAATCATCTACTAAATTCTTTACTACCTTGAGATTTGATATCCATCTGTCAACTAACAGGTATGAAATAGGATAATAAAATCAATTGAGTGACAACTTAATCTTGATTTTGTCGAATTTTTTAGGTCTATCTAAGTTGTAATCAAGAATAAATATATCCAATCAGATATTGAAAATGTGGGTTTTCGTAAACCTGTTTTGCTAATTGACGACACAGAGAATTCCAGACTGGCGTTAGAAATTCTGGAAAGCAGTGATATAGAATTTGTTGAGTATCATATTACAAAATTTGAAGAAAACTGTTGTGCAGGACCGCCAACCACGAGAGCACCGGCATTATTTGCCCCTGAAGGCATATTCAGGGATCTTGACGGTATTAAAGAATATCTTACTGTTGAAAAAAATAATTCTAGTGATGAAACTAGCGAGAGTGCGTACTGGTAGTACAAAAGGAATGAATTACTTTAAATTGTGAAATCTTATCAAGTTCCGGATTTATCAGAAAATAGGAAAACCCGTAGTGAATGAGATACCAATTGATATCCTTATTTCACTGTTTAGTTTTCCTAGCTCTATAGGATTTTACTAAATTGTTATTGCCACGTATTAATATTAGAACTTAATGCGACGGCATATAGCTTAAATAGATTGTAAAAATGAAATATCCAGTCAATAAAAATTAAATAGCATATAATTATACCAATTTCCAATCAGGTAGCCGTGATTAATTTAACCAAATTTGCTTCATACTATCCATGGGGAGGTAATCAATTGGAGCTTCATGTTTCCCTAATTATATTTCTGGTTCTTATTTCTACGAATACATTTGTTCAGTCTTCCCTCACCTTTGGACAAACTGATCCATTTATCTCATCCAAAGCGTGTTCAAAGCTCACAGTCAATGGTATTACCGCCAGCGGAGCTGATGCTTTGCATCCCCCTTCTCATGCCATTGATCAGAATATCAATACACGATGGTCTAACTTAGGTCTAGGATCATGGTTACAAATCGATTTGGGCCAAGAGAAGGCCGTTTGCAGTGTGGGTATTAATTGGCATAGGGGAGACGAGCGGATAAATTCATTTGTAATATCTATATCTAAAGATGGTAAAACATATACCAATGTTTACTCTGGAAAAAGTGACGGAGGCTCACTAACAGAACAGAACTATAATTTTCAACCCAACACAGGGAGATTCATTAAGGTTATTGTTAATGGGAACACTCAAAACAACTGGGTCAGTATAAGCGAATTAAATATTTACGGTAACAAGACTTTCACCGAATCATGCGCTAAAAGTTCAATTTCACAAGTGACCGCCAGTAGCAGTCAAGTTGGATTTCCTTCTTCGAACGTGGTTGATAATAATCTCAATACTATTTGGTCTAATTATGGTGTAGGGTCATCCATACAGCTAGATTTAGGGACTAGTGAGAGTATTTGCAGTGTAGATATTGCATGGTATAATGGAAACCAACGTCAAAATAATTTTGAAATATCGACTTCCTTAGACGGGAAGTCATACAAAACTGTACTATCGACTAAAAGTAGTGGAAACACCTTATCGTTTGAAAGTTATGTATTTCCTGACAGACAAGCTCGATACATCAAGATTACTGTAAATGGAAACACACAAAATAATTATGCAAGTATAGCGGAGATCAAAGTACAAGTATCCTCTTCCGATCAATCACAAAACCAATGTGCCGAAGCCTCTACTCAAAATGTTAAGACTTCTGGCAGTCAGACTGGATTTCCTGGTTCTAATGTTCTTGATGATAACCTTAATACGAGATGGTCTAATAACGGAGTAGGCTCATGGATACAACTTGATTTAGGAACAAGCAAGAATATTTGCAGCGTTAGTGTTGCATGGTATAAAGGAAATGAGAGACAGAATAATTTTGTTATATCAGCATCAAATGATGGTGTAAAGTTTTCAAATATATCAAGTAGTAAGAGTAGCGGTTCTACACTGAGTCCTGAAAAGTATAATTTAGATGATACTAATGCAAGATATCTAAGGATAACTGTCAATGGAAATACTCAGAATAGTTATGCTAGCATTACTGAAATATCCATAAGTGTAATCTCAATTTCAGGTCCAATTTCGTCAAATTTTTATATTGGAGCAGCCGGTGACTGGGGTTCGGCCCGTAATGATAACTGGGAGAAAACAGTTGACTTGATGATAAATAATAAAGTGAATCTTTCACTTGGACTAGGTGATTATTCATACGGTAGTGTGGGCGACTTTATGCCAGTTGTTGATGCCCTAAAAGCTAAAGGCATTCCGTTTAAGGGTCCGCAGGGAAATCATGACACTAGCTCCTATGCCAAATTATTTGGACAACCTTCTATGCTATATGCATTTGATGCTGGCCAGGCAAGAATCATATTGCTCAATACCGAGGATTCTGTTTCTTCAAATGTTAAGTTCTTAGAAAACGAATTGAAAACAACTAAACAACCATGGAAGATTGTTGTAATGCATAAGCCATTATACACAAGCCCGTCAGTTCATCCGGAAGAAAAGCAACTTGCTAATAAGTTACAACCACTATTTGATCAATATGGAGTACAGCTAGTTCTCTATGGTCATAACCACAACTATGAGCGAATAAAGTTGCCAGACAAACCGACTGTCTTTATCCAAGCTGGTACAGGAGGAGAATCACACTATAAAATAAGGGGAGATAGAAGTGGCGTCTTATATCAAGATGACAATGATTTTGGAATTGCAAAAATAACTATAAATGGTAATACTTTATCAGGCCAATTCATTTCTCACGGCGGGAAGATATTAGATAGCTTTACTATAAATAAATAATTAATTGCCTCCTTGTTTTGGTTCAACATAACAATTTATTTAAAATTATTAACAATTAGTAACGAATGCCTTTCAAGTAAGACTAATTACGAGAGTGAAAATGGAATTGCGTCGATTTTTAAAGCTTAAATAAACTTAATATATTGTGATGTAACTCTCTCGACTAACAGTTAAAATGCTGATAATCTTTGATGTAGAAGGCGTTCTTCTCAATGCGGAGTATCTACCAGTTCTTGCCCAGAAACTTGGTCCAGAAAAAGAAAAAGAAATCTGGGATATTACAAAGCGAGGCATAAGAGGAGAAATCGATTGGGAAGAAGGACTTCATAAGCGAATCAACGCCTTAAGAGGTACTTCATTTGAGGATGCAAAGTATATTGCTGATAATTTACAAATAATGCCTGGCGCAAGAAAGCTTTGTTATTCACTTAAAAAAGCGGGATGGAAGATGATCGCCATTTCAGGAGGTTTTACTATAATCACAGATAAACTCAAGGAGGAATTGTATTTGGATAAAATATTTTCAAACGAATTGATTTTTAAAGATGGCAAGCTAGACAATGTAAAGATTAATGTTAGTTCCGATAAATCTCTGTGTGTAAAATCTACCATCAAAGAATGGGGAATAAAAAAGGAAGACATTGTGGTAGTGGTCGACGGAGCAAATGACTTGAAATTATTTGATATTGCTGGATATACTGTAGGTTTTTGTCCAGTTGAAATCGTAAAACAAACGGCAGATACCACAATAGAAATTAGGGATTTATCTATCTTGTTGAGTCTTTTGGAAAAGAAATTTGGCAAGACTATAGAGACACAGTTATGAAATCAAATATTCATAAAATATTGATTGTACAGCATGGATGAATTTATTAATATCCAAATCATTCCAATTCCACTTCAAGAAGACATAAGCAATGGGGATAATATTGCTGATCTTATTGTCAAGTCGCTTAAAGAGAAAAATGAATCCTTACAAGAGAATGATCTTATTGTTATAACACATAAAATCATTTCAAAGGCAGAAGGTAAAACTACTGATCTAGCAAAAATAGTTCCTTCTGAAGAATCAATTAAAATTTCTTCACATACAGGTAAGGATCCTAGGCTAGTAGAACTCATTACTTCAGAATCCCATGAAATAGTCAAGATAGAGCGTGATATAATTATCACTGAAACCAAACATGGGTTTGTTTGCGCTAATGCAGGAATTGATACGAGTAATGTTGGAAAATTATCTAATCAAGTTATATTGTTGCCCGACGATCCAGATAAATCGGCTAGAAAGATTAGAAATGATATAATTTCAAGAACCAATGTGAGTGTAGGCGTAGTTATTTCTGATACTTTTGGTAGACCTTTTAGGAAGGGCCAAGTTAATATTGCAATTGGGGTAGCGGGAGTTGATCCAATCAAGAGTTATATTGGAAAAACGGATATGTACGGAAATGTCCTGAGAGTTACCGAGATAGCAATTGTTGACGAAATAGCGTCAGCTGCTGAGCTAGTCATGGGGAAATCTTCTCGTGTGCCTATAACAATTCTTAGGGGGTATGAGTTTAGTTCTCATGATTCTTCAATATCAAAGATCACTAGATCAAAAAAGGATGATTTATTTAGATAATTCCAAAGATCAAGTCGTTAAAAAATGCGTAATATTTGCTTCGAGTTTTCAGAATAAAATACACTTGAGGTGGTTCTATAAACATTTAATAAAAACAGAACCTTGATCAGTATAGTTAACAATGAATATGACAGCCGAAAATGGAGCTAATAAATCGTTTGATAAAATTATCGATGTGAGAGGACTGTATTGTCCAGAACCAGTATTTAGGACTAAAATTGAAATAGAAAAACTAGGTATTGGTGACAAACTCAAGATTATAGCTGACGACCCTGAATCAGAAGAGGATATAACAAATTGGGCAGAAAAAACTGGTCATAATTTGTTATCTATTGAAAAAAAAGATAATGAATTAGAGTTTATAATAAAGAAAACAAAGTGAATCGAATGACATCTATAATTGGACCCGAAATAGTACAACGAATAGGTAATACTCCATTATACGAACTCTCATCTTATTCAAATGAAAATATAAAATTTTATGCAAAATTAGAGTGGTACAATCCTTTTGGTTCTGTTAAAGATAGAGCAGCTTATTGGATGATTAAGGACGCTGAAAAGAAAGGTTCACTTGTAAAGAATAAGAGTATAATTATTGAGCCTACTTCTGGAAATACTGGAATCGCACTAGCTGGTATTGCTTCTTCAATGGGCTACAAAGTTGAAATTGTTATTCCAGAGAAGGTTAGTGAGGAAACTAAAGGGATTCTGAGAAATCTTGGAGCAGTGCTCCATGAAACTTCGGACGATCTGTGTCCACGTGTTGGAGCAGGAACTGATCAAAGTATTGCTCTTGCTACGGCCATAGCAAAACCTAGATCCGATGTTTATTATATGCCAAACCAATATGAAAATGATTCTAATTTTCTTGCCCACTATGAGAGTACAGGTCCTGAAATTTGGGAACAAACAAATGGAAAAGTAACACATTTCTTTACAGGCTGTGGGACAGGAGGAACGATCACAGGAACAGGGACTTTTCTCAAGGAGAAGAATAAAGATATTAAGGTTATAGCTATCCAAGCACAACAGAACCATTTACTTCAGGGATTGAGAAACTTTGAAGAATCATCCATGCCAAACCTCTTCAAACGTAGGGAAACTATAGTTGATCAATGGATGACTGCTACAAATAAGGAATCATTCTACGAAGTTAAGCATCTACTTAGAAAAGAAGGCTTATTCGTAGGACCATCTTCAGGCTCAGTAATGTCATCAATGTTAAAGTTTTCAAAGGAAATAGATAAAGGAGTTATTGTAGGTATTTTTGCTGATGACGGCAGAAAATTCAGAAGTCTCTATAAAGAACAAAATGTACTTGTAGAAAGTGATTATGCTACTGCACTGGAGAAGTTACCAGAATTATACATTAAATCTTAATTCATTTGTGAGATTTTTTTTCACTTAGCCATTTTTCTACATCCAGCGCAGCCATACATCCAAATCCTGCCGCTGTAACTGCTTGTCTATAACGATAATCATGAACATCGCCAGCGGCAAAAACTCCTTCCACGCTAGTTCTTGTATTCTCTTTGAGAACGACGTAACCTTTATCATCCAACTCTAACTGATCTTTGAAAATTGATGTATTTGGTTCGTGACCAATTGCTACAAAGAGGCCTCCTACTGATACATTACTTATCTTACCTGTTGTTAGATCCTTTATATCGATACTTTCTATTTTCTTATTTCCACTGATTCCTGTTACAACGTGATTCCATATGAATTGAATTTTCGAGTTCTCAAATGCTTTCTCTTGTAGGATTTTGCTGGCTCGCAGAAAGTCTCTCCTATGAATGATCTTAACTGATTTACCAAATTTTGTAAGGAAAGTTGCCTCTTCAATTGCAGTATCCCCTCCTCCGATGACTGCTATCTCCTCACCTCTAAAAAATGGTCCATCACAGGTAGCACAATAAGAAACCCCCCTTCCACCGAATTCTTGTTCACCGTTTATACCCAATTTTCTAGGAGATGCTCCAGTACAAAGTAGTATTGCTCTTCCTTCGAAACTTTCAGAATGCGTCGATATGAGAAATGGATGAATCTTGAAATCTACCTTTAGAACCTCGTCATCAATTATTGTAGTTCCAAACCGTTCGGCTTGTTGTCTCATATTCATCATAAGCTCTGGTCCAAATATTCCATTGGGAAAACCTGGATAATTTTCCACTTCACTAGTAGTCATAAGCTGGCCACCAGGAAGAGATCCAGAAATAATCAGTGTTTTGAGCTTTGCACGCGAGGTGTAGACCCCTGCCGTAAATCCTGCTGGTCCTGAACCAATAATTATCACATCATAAAGATTCTTTACTTCTGTTGAGTCGTGGGAGTCATGATTTGCATTTTTCGACATGTATGATTAACTGGAGAATGATTTAACCATTTAATAATTTGTTCGGAAATAAATCAAGATAGTTATTTAATTGTTTTTAAGAACAAAGAGAATATTACTAAGAATTCAGAGGCCGAGAAATTAATCTCTACTAACTCCCTCATTAGCTTTTGCCAATATTCTTAAATGATCTTTGCAAAGAACTGGCTTTATCACCTGAGTATAGATTAATTCTTCTTGCCAATGGGAATTAAACAATCTACATGGATAATTCGAACAGAATGGGTTACCATTAGTAAGAAAAAAAAAGACAGCCTGAATTGCATAACCAGTTGCTACGGGCACTAACCGAGGATCTTCCTGGCTAACATATCTATCGGCAAATTCATTCTCTATCTCTTTACTATTTATTGAGAGCAGATCTTTTAGCATCTGTTTAAAATAGTATCCTTTTGGTTTGGCTGGACCTTCAACAATGCCGGAAATAGATATTATACTTGGTGAACCACAAATTATTGGCCTAGCGTGATATCTCTTGTCATTTTCGTCATGAGTACATACTAAATTATCTTCAAATATGACATGCATATGGTTTAATTGCATTTCATTTTTATCTATGATTCTGGAATAGATTCTCTGAAGGTAAAAACCATCAATAAATGTAATTTTTCGGTCAATATCGCCTAATGAATTTTGTAGCTCATGGAGGTGAGCAGTATCCAAAAATTCATGTGACCGTTCAATCATCATGTTGTCTATAATATTATTTTTCGCCTTGTTCTTGCTGAAATAATAGGCAAATGATCTGCCGTCTATTTCAACAAATGAAAAAAGCTGACTCAAATTTTGGGAAATTTTACTTATAAGACGAGTTGTGGAGAAGGAAGAGGAGTAGAGATGTACATAAGATAATTTTATATGTAAATCACTTTATGCTTCTAAGTTTATTTTTAAATCTGGGTTTGGCATTTTCTTCAATTTACTGAGAGCTACTTGTGCTGCTTTCCTACCTGATAATAACATTGATCCAAATGTAGGACCCATTCTAGGTAATCCATGTGTTTCTGTTGCTGACATTCCAGCGGCAATTAATCCAGGATAAACTTCCCCTGTATATTCAACTACTGCATCTTCTCCGGTTACTGACATTGGTTCCATTCCCTTCCACTTTACATATCCTCTATCCATTAATCTTTTTACTGCTACTGAGTCGTGCCCTGAAGCATCTATTACTATTTTTGATTCAAGCGCAACGGGGTCTACGCATGTAACATTTCTTGGTAACGCAGAAACAGGCATCCAGTTTACGACAACTCCGCCCACCCTTTCATTTTTCAGTACCAAGTCATCAAATTTGGTAAGCTGGAGGAATCTAACACCTGAATCACATGCAGATGCAATTAGTTTTGAACACGCATGAGGTCCCCACGTCGCATACAATGAGTCTGAAATTTTTCTGTAGGGCACTCCAAGTTCATCCCATATCTTATTTGCCGGATATCTAACTGTCACAGGATTCATCATATATCCTCCTACCCAATACCCTCCACCGACATAGTTATTTTGTTCTATTATGAGCGTTTGAATCCCATTTTTACATAATTCTCTTCCAGCCATCAATCCTGCTGGTCCAGCACCAATGATAATTACATCGCAATCGCTATATTCAATTAACGTTTCATTGAACATCTGTGCTATAGTTCTCGTGATTTCTTTTTCACTTGCCTCGGAGAAAATCTTATCCATAATTTAATTAACGCTCTATCTTGTATTAATATTATGTGTATTCTAATCCCAAGCATTAATTCAAATTTTAATTAAAAGCAATACTGTGAATACTCTAATTGTCAGATCCCGCTGCCAGACGACTTCTTTGGTATTTATTTGCAGGTTCAAAGGGTGGAGAAAATAGAATCAAGATTATAAACCTACTACAAGATACTCCACTCAACATAAATCGTATGGCAGAAGCTTTAAACCTTGATTACAAGGCAGTTCAACATCACGTTGACGTGTTGCAGAAAAATAATTTGGTTTCGCGTATGGGCGAAAAATATGGAATAATGTATTTTGTTTCGAATTATCTTGAATCTAATATGGATAGCTTTAAGGAAATTGTTAACAAAATAAACAAATCTAAATCGATCTAGTAGAATTTAACAATAGTTCATTAGAAAATTTGAGAAAGGTAACTCTTCTTAATCCTAGATTGTTCTCGATAAGGGACCGCCTCGTACTTTTTGAATAATGTCTTCGAGCAAATTGGTTAATTCTGATCTATGTGAATCAAGATATTCTTGCCCTTTATCCTTAAGTCTAATTTGATACAATCTCAAATCACGATGTTGATCAAAAAACTGCTCAATCATTGTATTACCATGTTTCGCTGGACTTGTTAGTTGCTCAAATGAATCAATTGTCTGATCTATATCCCCGTTTTTGACAGACTCAACCGATTTATCTAATATTTCAATAATATCTTTTATCTCCTGAATTGGTGCTGAATATTCCTTGGACTTGAAAAATCCAGATCGCTTCGTTTCTCCAAGCTTGTCTGAAATGTCTCTTGAAAGTTCGTAAGACACATCCTTCCCAAGATATGATTTCTTTTCTTTTATAGTCACCAAACCTTTCATACTTAGCCTTAAAAATGCATCCTCAACATCCTGTTTGTCCATACCAGTTGCCCAAACAATTTTTCCTACATAATCGTATCCTTGTCGTAAGGATTCGAGAACGACTACTTCAAATATCCTCATAAATCCTTCCTCTGCACGGGCATTTTCAAAATCCCTGTCACGTACAGCTTTTTTTGCATGGGAAATATCTATTTCAATAGCCCTTTTCAAAGCTTCCATTCCATCATCCACCTTGCCAGCTAATGTGAGATAACATGCATAATTGTACCAAACCAATCCATCACTTGGATTTGCATCCAAAGCTTTAGTACAGCATTCTATTGCCTTGGCATAGTTATTCATCTTATAATAAGCAAGTCCTTTTAAATTCCAAGCTTCATAATTATCAGGATCAATGTTCAATGCCATATCATAAGAAGAAATAGCAAAAGAATAATCTCCCATATGGAAATGAGCATACCCTTTTTTAATCCATGCTTCAACAAACTTTGGATCTAATCTTAGAGCTAATTCAAAACTACGTATCGCATCATTTAGTTTATCATTAGACATGTGATTAACACCTTTTTTATACAAATCACGCACCTGAAAGTCACGTTGGTCTTCCGTATTCTTGGCTGCTGTTGACTTGTTGGAAGAATTATCACTCTTGTCTTTAGCTCTAAAGAATCTGCTCATCACTATTGATTACCTTTGTCAAAATAAATAGATTTGGACAATTGAAATTTTCTTGAATCAATTCCAATTCGGTGTAAATTCACTTCACAGGGTTGGCACTAAACAAATTATATGAATCAAAAATCATTATTAGTAATACTTACAAAATTAAGATTAGTATGGTATTTTATTGCCATCGACTTTAATCATTGAATTCATTTTATGATGAATGGTCTCATATTCAATATCATAAATTGTAACGTAAAATGATGTAATAGGAGTTTTTACCAGAAATCGTATTAAAATTAGATTAACTAATTATTGTTCAATACTTTAAACAAGTTTATGTCTAATTGTAGGGCAATTATGTGTTTTAATTATTGTTCCGAATCTACACTTGAAACAAATAAGGGCAAATTTAGTGGAATTTCATAATTTTACACTTGCATAAATATGTTAATTTTTTGATGTAATCGTCACACTAATAATTCAAGAGATATAGGTCAGTTAATGCTACTGTTTTGATAATTAGCTTTCATAATTATGAAGAAATTGGTTATCTTAATTTCTGATAACAAATGAATCATTCTGATTCTTTTTTACTAATGATTATTTTTGGGTATTGTTTTTCTAATGGAGTAACAAAAAAAATAATTCATTGATAATTATCTGGATTCAATGGTAATACTTTATCTTTACAGAATAAACATCTGGATAAAAAGTATGAACACCAATAAATGAAATGTATATCAAGCAAATACCAATTGATACTTTAACAGGGATGACCTAAAAATGAGGTAAACGGTAATGAGAATGACGTGTCCACCTGACCATTTTGACTTGGATTTTATAATGAAAGTCGAAATTACATGAAAATAGTCTGCAGGCTCGACTTCAAAACATCAAAAATAGGATTTTATGATATTTACACAATATAATATAATTATGATTAATTAAGTTTATCGTAATTTTATAATAAAATCATTAGAATTTCATCTTATATTGTTATGTTTTTTATACTTCTCTAAAATATTGGTGAATAATGTTTAGGAAGAACATCAATATCTTTATGTTAGTTGGAATTTTGACAACAATCACGGTCACATCAACTTACCTGATGAACGCTTCAGCTTACAAACCGGGCGATCCTGGTGTAGTATATCATTGCTTTGCAACTGATTCCACTGGAAAGTACAATCTAACTGCGGAAGGCGATTTGATTCCCTGTGAGATTAATCCAGGTGATAATGCATGGATGATGACAGCTTCAGCACTTGTACTTATAATGACACCTGGTGGTTTGGCTATATTTTATTCTGGATTAACCAGACAAAAAAATGCTGTCAATACTCTTAACATGGTATTCGTGGCGACAGGTCTAATTGCAGTACAATGGGTACTATGGGGTTACAGCTTAGCTTTTGGTCCAGACGCAGGCGGTTACGGGTTTATTGGAACACTAGACTGGGCTGGATTATATAATGTATTTCACGACGTTCCTTCAATTGCGTATGGAGGCATAACTGGGACGACTATTCCGCACCAGACATACATGGTATTTCAGATGATGTTCGCCATCATTACTCCTGCGTTAATTGTAGGTGCTCTTGTTGAAAGAATGAAATGGAGTGCATTTCTTGTTTTCGTACTTCTGTGGGCTACTTTTGTTTATGACTTTTGTGCGCATTGGACATGGGAAATTACAGGACCAGACAACTATGGAAAGAATCCTGGATACTGTGGCTTTGGATGGACTGGTTGCTACGGATCACTTGACTTTGCTGGTGGAACTGTAATCCATATAACATCTGGATTCTCCGGACTCGTCATAGCGTTAATGTTGGGCAGGAGAATAGGATATGGTAAAGTTCCTATGGAACCACACAATATTTCAATGGTGGTTTTAGGTGCAGCGCTACTGTGGTTCGGGTGGTTTGGATTTAATGCCGGTTCTGCCGGGGCAGCAGCTACAAATGCAACAAGCGCATTTGTTGCAACGCAAGTAGCTACAGGCATGGCCGTAGTTACCTGGTCATTGCTCTCTTGGGCACACACAGGGCGAGCATCAGCGGTTGGAGCTGCTTCCGGTGCGGTAGCTGGACTTGTGGCCATTACGCCAGCCTCAGGGTTCGTATCGCCAATGTCAGCACTTGTTATTGGAATAGTTGCATCATGTGCTTGTTATGGAGCAATTATGTTCAAGAATAGTAGGAAGTGGGATGACGCAATAGATGCCTGGGGAGTACATGGAATTGGTGGACTTGCAGGAGCCTTAATGACAGGATTGTTCGCAGAAAAGCGATTTACGCCATGGGGTGACAACGGACTTGTGTTCGGCAATCCGCCTCAGTTGTTAGAAAACGCTGTTGGCGCTTTTGCATCTATTGCTTGGGCGATGGGTATAACCGCACTAATCGTCAAAATAATGGACAAAGTGTGGCCCGGAGGCATAAGAGTTACTCCAAAGGAAGAAGAAATTGGATTGGACTTAACCCAACACGGAGAACGAGCTTACGTAAGCGAGTAAGCGAGTAAGAACCCATTTTTTCCTTTTTACATTTTTATTTTCTTTCAAGTATCTAAAGCATTAATTTTCCATTTGTATGCTTAAATATTTTCAGATAATAGGACTAACATGGTTGACAAATTTACAATTGTTAGATTAAGTGCAGGAAATGAAAAATTTGAAATTTTGGTGAAACCTGATCCTGCACTAGAATATAAACTGGGCAAAAAAATTGACATTTCAAATATTATGATTTCAGACGAAATTTATTCAGATGCTAATAAGGGTACAAGAATCTCCACTGAGAAGTTAATAAAGCATTTTAAGACAACAGATCAACTGGAAATAGCAAAACAGATTATGGCTAAAGGCGATCTAAACATGAACACAGATCAGCGCAGAAAGATGATTGAAGAAAAGAAAAAACAGATTGTCCAGTATATAAACAAAAATTTCGTCGATCCCAAAACCCATATGCCCCATCCGATATCAAGGATTAATGCAGTTCTTGATGAATCACCGGTATCAATTGATCCATTTAAGCGGTTAGAAGATCAAATTAAGAATATCATCGATCCATTAAGAAAAATATTGCCTCTAAAGTCGGAAATATCGGAATTGACCGTAACTGTGCCCGCTCAGTTTTCAGGACAATCATTTGGCGTATTCAAAAGTATTGGTGAGATAAAATCAGAGCAATGGCTCTCGGACGGATCATTGCAGGTGGTTCTCAATATTAACGCGGGGATGAAGAGCTCATTTCTAGATAGAATTGGAACTGCGACCAAAGGTTCAGCTCAGGTCACTGAAAAATAAGCACAATACATGCTATTAGCCACACTTAAAATATAAGTCTGTTCTAACTTTCCCAAAAAGGGAGAATTATGAATGGATTAATGAATTCTTGTTTTGGAGGATCGCACTTTGCAGGAAATTAAAAGAAAATACGTTATTCCTGGTGATATTGTGGCAGAAGGGAATTTGAGACCTTTGGTAAATGTATTTAGGATTGGAAATTCAATTGTAGCAACTAGAATTGGAATTGCAGAGTCAAATAAAGATGGGGCCAAAGTAATTCCATTATCTGGAATTTATTTCCCGCGGGCAAATGATATTGTAATAGGTAAAATACTAGACCATTCGTCTCTTTCCTGGTCTGTAGACATCAATTCATGTTTTAATGCACATTTACCCGCTCAAGACATATTTGGAAGAGATTTTTCACCAGCACATGATGACATGGGCAGTCAGTTGTCAAAGGGGGATGTTATTGTTGCAAGAATTGCAATTTTTGATAGAACGAGGGATCCAATCCTTACAATTCAAGATAAGGACTTGGGAAAGATACCGACAGGAGAATTGATAAAAATATCTCCAACTCGGGTTCCAAGACTCATTGGAAAAAGAGGTTCCATGATCCAAATAATTGAACAGGCAAGTTCTACAAGGATAACTATAGGTCAAAATGGAATAATTGTCGTCTCCGGAAAAGACAAGGAAGGAATCAATCTTGCAATTAATGCAATTCATATAGTAGAAGTAGAAGCTCACACTTCAAACCTTACTCAAAGAATTAAGCAATTATTGAATGTGCCAGAGTCGGAGATTGAAAATGATGATACAAAAAGGAATCACGAAATCAATGACACAGAGATTAATGATGATAAAGTTATTTCAAACAAAATTGATAAAGAAATGGGAATGATGAACTCAAATGGTACAAAATAGAAGCCTAATAGACGAAAGCGGAAAAAGAAGCGATGGAAGGATAATAGATGAATTAAGAGAGGTAAAGATTAATGTGGGAATTATAAGGAATGCAGATGGTTCTGCTCTTATAGAATTCGGTAAAAATAAGATAATTGCAGCGGTCTATGGTCCGCGAGAAGTTCATCCAAAACATATGGCATTATCTGATCGATGTGTTGTAAGATGCAGATATCACATGTCTCCTTTTTCAACAGATACTCGAAAAAGCCCTGCACCGTCTAGGAGAGAGACGGAAATATCGAAGGTTATCCGAGAGTCCTTAGAACCTGCACTAATGCTTGAGGATTATCCTCGTGCGGCGATTGATATCTTTATCGAAGTATTGCAAGCAGATGGGGGTTCACGATGTGCTGGAATTACAGCTGCTTCAGTAGCACTAGCTGACGCAGGAATAAATATGCGTGATATGGTTTCAGCATGTGCAGCAGGAAAGGTAGATGACAAAATAGTGATTGATATTAACGACACTGAAGACAAAGAGGGAGGAGCTGACATGCCTGTAGCATATATGCCAAATCTTAAGAAAATAACACTCCTTCAACTTGATGGAGAGTTGAATTCAAATGAATTCAATACTTGTTTAGAAGAAGCCATACGTGGCTGCCTGAAGGTATTTGAAATACAACGTTCCTCTTTAATAGAAAAGTACTTTGGCGATGAAAAGGGTTTGAATGAATAATGAGTCTATCAAAGAAATCTACAATAATTGTCGAAAATCTTCGCAAAAAACAAATGATGGAATCAATTTCAGCAGGCAAAAGACTAGATGAAAGAAGTTTAGATGAAACAAGACCAATTGAGATTGAATTAGACGTAATAAAAAAGGCAAGTGGATCGGCTTGGGTAAAGTTAGGTAAGACAGAAGTTGTTGCGGGAGTAAAAGTAGAGACTGGTGAACCTTTTGAAGGACTGGAAAATAGTGGAGCTTTAATAATTACTGCTGAAGTACTCCCGATTGCATCTCCTCATATAGAACCAGGTCCACCTGATGAAGAAACGATTGAACTCGCCAGGGTTGTTGATAGGGGTGTAAGAGAGTCAGAAATGTTAGAATTAAGCAAATTGGTCTTGGTCCCCGGAAAAATTGTGTATACCATTTTTGTAGATTGTAGTATCATTAACGTAGATGGTAACCTTTTAGATGCGACTTCTTATGCTGTAGTAGCTGCATTAACAAGCTGCAAACTACCTGTTTTTGAAATTAAAGATGACAAAGTAGTAGATACAGGGAGAACTCAGGAACCTCCCATATCTACTATTCCTGTATCTGTTACTACCGTTAAGATTGGCGATTATCTGCTTTTGGACCCAAATGCTGAGGAAGAAGCAAGTATGGATGCAAGACTTACAATTACTACTAATTCAAAAGGATCAATTGTTGCAATGCAAAAGGGACTAAAAGGTTACTTTACAGTGGATGAAGTGAAGAGTATTGCAGATAAAGCAATTAGCAAGGGAGAAGAAATTAGAGCAAAACTTAAGGGGTTGATTCATCATGGTAAGAAGGAGTAAACACAAGATATCTCGCCTTAAGGGATTAGGAGTAAAATACGGAGCTACTGTCAGGAAGAGATATGGAATGATTTACAAGGTTCTGAAAAGAAAGAGAAAATGCCCTAAATGTGGATCAATAAAATTTGATAGGAAGGCACTGGGGATTTGGTGCTGTTCAAAATGCAACTATAAAGTAGCTTCAGGTACATATGATGTAAGCTTTGAAAAGTCAAAGAGTAAATATTAGAATTCAAATATCTTTAGAAAACCTTCCATCAGAATTATCTTCTAAGATTGTAAATACGATAGCTAACGCCCTACAACCGGAAACTAGATTTCTCACCTGTTCTGAAAAAATAAGAATTACTTCAAAACAAGGTGTGATTTTTATTACTATTAGTACACACGATTTACAATCAATCCGTGCCATAGTTAACACATACATTAGATTGTTGAGCTTGTCATATTTGTCTTTAAATTTATAAAACGCTATAGATTTATGACGGTAAAGTCAAGTAATTAGAAATGAGTGAACAAGAAATTCCTCCGTGGTTAAGAGAGCAACTTACAAGGCTACAGCAGCTGCAGCAAAATTTACAAGCTATTTTGATGCAAAAACAACAACTTGAAGCAGAATCTGTCGAAATAGAAAAGGCTACCGAAGAACTTAAGAAATCAGCAGAGGATGAAGCAATCTACAAAAGTGTTGGTCCTTTGTTGATTAAAACCAAAAAGGATGATACTCTTAAGGAGCTAGACGAAAAGAAAGATCTCTCAAACACTCGCTTGGTAGTTCTAGGTAAACAAGAGACAAGAGTAAAAGAGAATTTAAAGGAAGTTGAAAACAAGATAAATGAAATGATTCGAATGGGACAAGGACAAGCAGGTAATTTTGGTACCAAGCCAAACACTTGATGATTTTTGTTTTAGTAAATAATTCTTTAATCTAAGTGAGCATTTTAATCTCTTAATTTAGAGAACACGATTTCTGGACAGAAGCTGCTTATATCACTTTAGTTCAATTTACGAATTAATTTACATGTTTGGCAGAATAACTTTTTAGGTCTTATTGACTCCGAAACTAATATCCTCTTAAAGGTGGTGTTCACACAATTGGGGAAAAAATTAGAACCAAATACATATTCAAACCTATCACTATTCTTTTGCCGGGATGGGAATTTCTCTCGTTGTTTTCCTCATTTCAATGAATGTCTCAGTCTTCTGTACTCCTTCGATACGACCGACTCGTTCCGATATCAACTGGTGCATTTCGTCCAAAGAGTGAGAATTCATTGTTACCAATATATCAAATCTCCCTGTAACTTCAGAAACTTCCGTAACACCCGGAATGCTGAATAATTCACTCAAAACATTGTCTCTCAACTTTGAATCCATGTTTATACCAGTTAGTGCCTTCACATTAAACCCAAGGGCTTCATCATTCATCAATATCGTGAATTTTCTAATAATACCCCTCTTTACTAATCTCTTAATCCTGCTATAAACTACCGATGCGTTGATGTTGATTTTCCTTGAAAGTCTGGGAACCGAAATAGATGCATCATTTGAAAGTTCCTCCAAAATTTTAAGATCTAAATCGTCAATTTTATACATAGAAATCACTTATTATATCGTAAATTTTGAGGTTAATAAATGTATTAATTTCAATTTTATTTATTTTTTTTATCAATAATGCACGATTAAATAATTTTTTTTGATTTAAACAGCTCAGCCAACAATATAGCACCCTTTGCAGAACCCATTTTTTCATTGTGAGTTAAGAGTACATATTTTATACCATTCTTAAACACGGTATCCTTTCGCAATCTTCCGACAACCGTCGTCATTCCATCATTAATCTCCCTATCAATTCTTGGCTGAGGTCTCGTAGGATCGTCATGAACAATAATATAATCTTGTGGTGCAGAAGGCAATTCTCTTATTGATACAGATTTGGAAAAGTTAATCATTGATTCTTTTACCTGATCAGGTAAAGCAGTTTTCTTCAATTCAGCAAAAACCGATTCAGTATGTCCATCCATTACGGGTACTCTTGTACATGTACAGCTTACCCTTATGGAAGCATTCATGATTGAATTACCATCAAACTTTCCTAGGATCTTTTTTGTTTCGACTTGAACCTTTTCCTCTTCTTTTGGTATATACGGGATTACATTGTCCATGATATCTAATGCAATTACTCCCGGAGATCTACCAGCTCCAGAAACAGCCTGCAGTGAAGTCATAAAAACACTTTCCAATCCCATTTCATCCATTAATGGCTTGAGCGTTATGGCCATGCCCGTAGTTGTACAGTTAGGTAATGGCGCAATAAAGCCATTCCATTTCCTATTCTTTCTCTGAATGTTTAACAATTCACAGTGTTCATCATTAAGTCCTGGAATTAATATGGGAACGTCGTCTTCGTATCTAAATGCGGCGGCCGTACTTATTACAGGTACTTCTGATGCCATTCTAGGTTCAATCACTTTCGCATCTTCTGATTCAAGAGCGGTAAATACAAGATCAACTTTATTTGGGTTTATTTCTTCAACTCTATTTAGGACCATTTCTCTTACATTTTCGGGAATATTTTCCTTATTATGCCATTTCAGTAGCGAAGTATTTGGATCCCTAAGTGCATCAATGTATCTTTTTCCCGCAGATTTCTCTGACGACGCAATTTGTACCAATTCGAACCATGGATGTTTATTGAGTCCAATAACAAATTCTTGGCCTACAGCGCCCGTCGCACCTATTACCGCAACTTTTAACATAATGTGCGGTTATTCAGAACGCAACTAATATTCGTTTTCAGAAAGAACATAATCTTATCCATTTTTGTAATGCATACTACATTTATTAAGCCAAAATAATGACTGAAAGCTATAGAGATACAGCAGGACCAAGAAGGAAAAAATATTATCAGCTATTAGTGAAGTAATAGGTAAGAAATCAAGAGACTGAGAATATTTGGAATTTTATTGGCAGTAACAGTTTTTGCTGCTTCCATATCGACTACGAACTGAGGACTATATTATGATTTATTGCACAATTTCTTGCAGGCAAAAGTAAGTGCACATGACTACTTAACCCGTTATTAGTAAGCATAAGCAAGGCAACATTAATTATTTTGCCATGGAAAAATAATTCGATAAAAAAGATATGTTATATCTGATTTTCATCTTGCCAGAAGGTTATCTATGTGTCCTGTGTGTGTTATCTCTCTATGCTCACATTCTGTTCCTTCAGGTGGATTTAACTCGTTGGCAGAGACGCAAGCAAAAAACAAATCTCCTACTCGGATGGGGCCAATATCAGGATTCTTGTCATAAAGGAATGGAACGAATAATGTATTGTGATCAGATTTTTTGAGCAACTTTTCTGCATCTACTGTCTTGGACTTTAATTCCCCTTTAATCATGGTAACCACTTTGAGATCCTTTACGTCTTCTTTTCTATCAGAAAGTGGTATGCCGATTCTAAGAGTTACATCCTTTACTTCCTTACCGTTGACAGTTTGGAATGACCCAGTAGACAAGGTATTCCTACTCCCTGAACCTATGTTTATTGTATTTTTTCCATTTGGTTGCTCCATATTACCCTCGACACAAGAATAAGATTTCATTTCATTTGTAATCGCATTAAGAGCATAGGCACATACAAAATACTCATCGCGATCGCCAGCAGTAACGATGTTATTCTTCTGATTAAATCGAAATGAAACAGTAGTGCTTTTTGATTTTAGGTCATTACCTGTTACATTTTTAACTTGGGTATCACCGTTAGCAGAGGCTACAACCCTCAGTTTACCAACATCATTTAATTTTTGTAGATTTATTTTAGCGTCAATTGAAAAATCGCCCTTTGCACTGACGGAAGGAAGCATTAATGTCAGTCCAAAAGTCACTATAAGTATGGCTCCAATTATATTTGGCAGTTTTCTCGGAATCATTCCAATTCTATGATTAAAGAATTTTTCTTTCTATTAACTTTAGTGGTATTAGATTTCAGTTCTTTATCAATTTAAGATCAATACTCGCATATCCTAAGATGGAGATGTATTCCGTTTAGGTGCCGCAAGTTAATTTATCTTTTAGGCAGGTGAATGTTTGATTTCCTCTGGAGTTCCTACGGGACTTTCCTTCTTAGCAAGTCTCTTAGCTCTCGATCCAAACAAGATTGCAACGAATGCAATAAAGACACCGAACACGATGGCGTATGATATCAGTGCATCCATAGATTTAATAATATAATACACAAAGCTTGAGATAAGTATTATAAATCAGGCAAAAAATGTTAATTAAATTAAACTTGTCGTCCAAAAACAGAAAAAATTAGACCTTTGTGAAATGTTCGGCTTAACCGGAAGATAGAGACGAGATTTCTTTATTACTCGCTTGGTAGAATTAAATAAGACAAATGAATAATAGAATTAATTTAATTTTTGACTTTAGCTTTGCCCATTTTACTGAAAAATTTCGTCTTAGTCTTATAGAATTTAGCTTGCAAGACTTTATCCATTCATGCTATATAACACCTCATATGGAATTTGAATGATCCAATATTCTTGTTCTCATGGCGGGGTCTATTCTGTAAATCCCAGCCTAGTAAAAATTGATTTCAGTTCCAGTATTAATCCATTAGGGATATCAAAGAAGGTTTTAAATGTCCTAAGAAAGAATCTACCAAAGATTTCATCAATTTATCCAGATAATGAAAATACAATTCTAAAAAAAAAAATTATAGACTATTTGGGCAGTACCTTAACTCAGGACTCAATTAACATAGGAAATGGAGCAACAGAATTAATTTATAACTTTGTAAGAACATTTGTCAGGAAACAAGTAGTAATACCGTCCCCGACATTTTGTGAGTATGAGATGGCATCAAGAAAATTAGGCGCTAAAATTAAGCATGTCCCGCTTAAGAATTGGAAGCTAGATATTGATAGTATTTTGGAAACATCGAAAAATTCTGAGGCAATTTTCTTGTGCAATCCGAACAATCCGACTGGACTATTTTCATACCATTTAATAGAAAGATTAATAGAAGGAATAGACGATTCCATAAAGATTCTCATAGATGAGAGCTTTATTGAATTTGTTGATGAGAAGAAGCATGCAAGAACTTTCATTGAAAAAATTAACGAATTTAAAAATATAGTTATCTTACGTTCAATGACAAAATCTTTTGGGCTTGCAGGATTAAGATTGGGTTACTGTGTTTCCCACCCAAGTATCGCAAGGAAAATATCGCTTAACAAAATAACATGGAATGTTAATGGACTAGCCCAACTAGCCGGTGTTACTGCGTTAGAAAATCTATCCCATTTAAGAAGGGCAAGAAAAATCATAAAATCTGAACGTGAGTTTATGCATATTAAGATAAATAATAAATTAAGCTCGTTTTCAGCAAACGAATCAGATGTAAATTATTATATGATCCATTTGCATCACGGTAACTCAACGCAAATTAGGGATTTACTACTTAAAAAAAATGGCATCCTTGTTAGAGATTGTAGTGATTTTAAGGGGATAAACGACAAGTACATTAGAGTTGCGGTGAAGACCCACAATGAAAATTTGGAGCTACTCAATTCATTGGAGGCCATCGATAAATGAAAGCAAATATGCTGATGATACAAGGAACTTCTTCAGGGGCTGGAAAGAGTACTATGGTAGTAGCCCTGTGCAGAATATTCTCCAACATGGGATATAAGGTATGTCCATTTAAAGCCCAAAATATGACTTCGAATTTTTATGTTCTTAAAGAAAACCACTCAGTAAAGGCAATGGCAAGAATACAAGCTGTTCAAGCCATTGCGGCTCGAGTACAACCAGACATTAGAATGAATCCAATTCTTTTGAAACCTCTCGGAAATAATATAAGTGAGATCATTTTGGGGGGGTTAAAGAATTTGTGCATGAGTGCAGAAGAATACTACACTAGTTTTGTTCTTCAAAAAGGATTTCCTAAGGTTCTACAAGATTTAGAGAGTCTTGGGAAGGAAAATGATCTAATTTTAATAGAAGGTGCAGGCTCCCCTGCAGAAATTAATTTGTCAAATTATGATATAGCAAATATGATCCTTGCCGAAAAAATTAAATCTAAAGTATTATTGGTAGCAGACATTGAACGTGGGGGATGCTTTGCGGCGATAGTTGGAACGATAAAACTATTGCCAGCTTCACAAAGAAAATTTGTAAAAGGTATAATAATTAACAAGTTTCTAGGACAAAAATCTATACTAAATAAAGCAATAATATCTGTTGAAGAAATGACAAAAAAGAAGGTCCTAGGAGTAATTCCGAAAGCAGAGTTCAATATTCCAAATGAAGATTCATTGGATCAAAAGAGATCAAAATCCTCGTTTAGTAAGAGCTACCTTGATGAGCAAATTGACAACGTTGCATCCACTTTTAAAAAAAACACTGATATGAAATATCTTTTGAATATTGTAAAAATGAATCATGATCTCTGAATTTATTTTATTAACGCTTGCTGGGGGCATTGCACTTTCTTTCTTACTTGTCGATCCTCCAAACAGGATTCATCCTGTCGCATGGTTTGGAAAACTTGTAAGCTACTTTATACCAAAATTAAAGCACAAATCTAGTCCTAAAGAGGAAAAACTAAAGGGTATAATTTTTGCCTTGATTTTGACGTTCGGGATTTCTGTGGTGTCATATTACTTTTCAATTACCCTCTACAAATTATTTGGAATAATTGCATTGTTGATATTCTCACTCTTAGTACTAAAATTCACAATGGCAATCCTTACTTTAGAGAAACATATAAGTGCGGTAATTTATGCATTGGAAGAAAAAAATCTGACTGATGCAAGAAAGAACCTTTCATTTATTGTAGGAAGAAAGACTGATACTCTTGATAGGGAACATATAATATCTGCTACAATAGAATCGATTGGAGAAAGTCTGGTAGATGGAATAGGATCCGTATTATTCTACTACTCGCTATTTGGTCCTCCAGGTGCAATTGCTTATCGAATTATTAATACGCTTGATTCAATGATAGGTTATACGGATAAGTATCATTATGATATAGGGTGGATGGCAGCAAAGCTAGATACTATTTCAAACTATGTTCCGGCACGATTGTGTGGATTATTGCTAGTAATTTCTTCAAAGATAGTCGGGGCAGATTGGAAAAATTCAATATTGATTATGCGCAAAGATCACAAAAATACACCTAGTCTTAATGGTGGATATCCAATGTCTGCGTTGGCAGGGGCCCTCAGAGTGAGGTTAGAAAAAGTTGGATATTACGAATTGGGTAAAAATATCGAGCCCCTATCTATTGAAAAATGTAAAAATGCCCTGAACATGGTAAAATTATCAGTCATCTTGTTTTTTGTTATTGTATCATTACCTATGGTTTTGTTATTGTCATTTCTGGGATGGTGGGACATTCTGTATGGTATTTAAGTCATTTATCTCTGTTCTCTCTTTTTTGACAATCATTCCAATGCCAAAGGAGTATAATTTTGATCTAGATATCATTGCAAGGAACATGTATTTTTTTCCACTTTGTGGAGCGATAATCGGGATAATTGTAGGTTTCGTAGCACTGTTGTCCTCTACTTACCTTCCACAATACGTCACGAGTTTAGTAGTATTGGTAACATTTGTTCTAATTACTGGTGTTCATCACATAGATGGATTAGCCGATTTTGCCGATGGGCTAATGGTTAAGGGGGATAGGGAATCTAAGCGAAAAGCAATGTCTGATCCAATAGTAGGAGCCGCAGGAGCTACTGCATTAATTATTAATTTCATAGGTCTATTTATTGCATTATTAAATTTTGAATCCTCACTTAGATTACTCTACTCCATTATTGTTTCCGAGATAATAGCAAAATATGTCATGGTAATGCAGGCATCTGTCGGACATTCTGCTTGGCCAGGTTTTAGTTCCTCATTTACCGTTGAGATGAAAAAAGTAAGCAAAATAATTATATCTGCTGTTATCGCTGTATTATTAGTATTCGTTATAGGAGGTATGATAGGTTTACTAACTTTAGGGATTGTAATAGTTATAGGTCTTATCATTTATGTTGTGTCTTACAAGAATTTTGGAGGAGTAAGCGGTGATACTTTCGGGGCTTCAAATGAAATTTGTCGTTTATCATCATTACTGATATTATCCACATTGACAATCTGAAAATGACGCAAGATATGTTAGCGCTGATTATGTGCGGTGGTAAAGGTGAAAGAATTAAGGATTTCTGTTCGGACAAAGCTATGCTCAAACTTAATAATGTACCATTAATTGAGCACATTCTAGTATCTTTAAAAGATTCTAAAAAATTTGATAGAATATATGCAGCTGGAAGTTGCAATAGTAAATTTACCCTGAATTTTCTAAAAAATCATCGATATTCATTTAGTAGATTTCTTGAGATTATAGAGACAAGTGGCATTGACTACTCGACTGATCTAATATTTGTTTTAGAAAAATTGAAACCTTCAACTGTTTTTGTCTTGCCTTCAGATATGCCATTAATTACTCCGGAATTGATTGAGAAAATAATTGCTACTTGGGAGGGTGACAAGCAGTGTATCTCGATAGTAATGGATAAGGAGTTCATAACAAAATTGGGCCTGGACCCTACCATCTCAATAAAATTAGAAAACAAAGAGTACTTTCACTCCGGAATAACGATTTTTGATTCGTCCAAAATACAAAAGGGGCAGGTAATCAAAGAACAGTACATAACATTAAATGATGAAAGACTGGCATTTAACATAAATACAAAAAAAGATTACTTCTTAGTAAGTTCTAAAAAATTTAATCAAGGATACTAATGATTTCTCCAAGGATCGCCGATTTTCCGCCAGTTTTTTTCGCTATCGGATTTCCACATGACTTGCAATTGATGTCACTCGTTGCATGGGAAAAAATAACTTGCTTTTCCTGACAACTTGTGCATCGTACAGATAAAAAGTTGCTTCTTGGTTTTGGAATCAAAATATTTTCTTTTCTCATTGCACGTCACAAATTAAGGTTCAATCTCTAGCTTGCGCATTCGCATACCTTCCTTCATTGTTTTACGCTGACAATTTTTACAAGTATATCTAAGGGTAATTTTCTTTGTAGTTTTAGCAGTTCTTTTTAGCTCTGGAAATTTTTGCCCACCATATCCCTTTTTGTCCTCTGCATGTCGTCTTGCCCCTTGAGCTGTTTTTCTATCTTTGCCTTTCTTATATATGGCCACTGATTGAACTGTATGTTTCTTACACTTTGGACAGAATTTTTTCAACTCTTTCTGCATTTTCATATTGTCAAATAGTCCCTAACGGGTAATTTAAGGGCAACGAAGAATCTATTATTCAACTCCTTTCTGATAATAAGAAAGAACAAGAAATTCTAGCTATAGTCTTTAAGAGAATCTTATTTGTTCCTAATTGTTGGAGAAAATCTAATATACTGATTACTTTATACCACTGTTAATAATGTTCGAAAGCATAATTCAACAAACCTTCTCTGGTGAAAGCTTCGGAGTATGGATACCCTTGGCATTCGGATTGTCAGTTGGTTTAATATATGCAATAATATCCGGACTACGACACAGAAAGTAGCATCCCCCCAGACCTTTTTCTTTTTATTATAATTACTAAAAAACAGGTCTCTCATCATGGTTAAGAAAATAGTAAATGGTGCTGCGAAGGAAAGGAAAATTAGAGTAAATGTGGGCCAGAGTACAAGTTTTTTGTGGAAAGGGGAGAACGTATTTTCAACCCCTTCTATGATTTCGGAAATGGAAGAAACCTGTAGGTTGTTGTTAAAGGAAGAATTTTTGCAAGATGAGGAATGGGATTCGGTAGGAACTCTGGTTAATATCAGGCACTTGAAAGCAACTCCCGTTGGGGCAGAAATTAAATTAAAAGCTAAAGTAGTCAGTGTCAATAACCGAAGGGTTACTTTTGAAGTAGATGCGGTGGATAAAATCGAAAAAATAGGTGAAGGAATCCATGAAAGAACAATTATTAACGTTCAAGAATTCAGAGAAAGGTTTAACACTAAATTAAAAAAATTAGATGCGATGTAATCTAATAAGCCAACTAATTAGAGATCGATTTGCTATAATTTCACAATAGAAACTTAGGAAAATTATTTGAGCTCGGATAAGGCGAAATGATGTTAGTGAATAAAAGTTTATATGATATATTTCGAGTCTGTAGATTTGTATGGCTCAGCAGCCTTCTCCGAAAAGTGGAGGTAAGGTATCAAGACGTGATTTCATAAAACTCATGGCTGCTGCAGGTACAGTATTGACTTTTGCGCCTTTTGTTGACTGGGGAAAATTTCTTCCAAATCCAACTGGACAATCAAAAGAAAGACAAAAGGTGGAACTTCCTGACGGTTCTCAAGCTAATGTCAATAATTTTCCGGTTAACCACTCAGAGGCTGTGATATATCCTAAAACCAATGATCCAGCATTGAATAAGGAATCATTTCGTACATGGCAATTCATTAGATTGCCTGAAGAACTTGGCGGTAAAAAGAATGACGTATCTGCCTTTAGACTATACAGCATGGTGTGTCTACATCTTTGGTGTCTCTGGAAATATTGGCCACAAGAGGGAAGAAAAAGAGGTGAATGTCCATGCCACGGAAGCATGTATGATCCTCTTACTGGTAAATCATTTGCAGGTCCTGCTTCTCTGCAGGCCCCTCCTAATAATGTATTACCTAGATTAGATTTAGAGATTGCTACCGATGGTAACATGTGGATTAAACCTCCGAATTGGAGCGTTAATGGGAATGGGATAGTAGGTTATGGGCGTTACCTTACATAAAGAAAATAGTCTGACTCGCTTCCTCAGGTGGGTTTACGCTGGGGTAGAGCGAACTATCTTCATGGGACTGAAATTTACATTCCCAAGTAGGTTTGTAAGTCCACTTGGATTTTTAGGGATGCTCACCTTTGTTCTTTTCATAATTCTAGGCATCACCGGAGCCTTACTAATGCTTTTTTATGAGCCAATCTTAGATAGAGCTTGGAATAGTGTTAAAACAATTAATGATACTATTCCCTATGGATTTCATCTAAGGAACATTCATTATCACGCGTCAAACGCAATGGTCATGGTAGCACTACTCCACATGTACTACCAGTATTTCAGTGGGAGATACAAGATTAGAAATGAAATACTTTGGGTTACCGGAATTATAATAGGAGTACTCACAATATTAGAGGCCTTTACAGGATATGATATTATTTTCAGCGAAAGGGCAGAATTAGCTATTTCTATTGCAGCTTCGCTTACCAATTCAATCCCCATAATGGGACCACAGATGAGAGATGCTTTCTTCGGATCGGGATTCCATGATTTTGTTTTGAGGTTTTATGCTTTTCATGTCTTCTTCCTACCTATAGCAATGTTGGGTCTAATGGTTGTACACTTCCCAAGATTCTTAGTATTTGATGTTCCGATGGTAATGGCAATAACAGGAGCAGTAATGATAACAGGTGGTGTATTTCCCGTAGATATGGGATTGAAATTCGATCCTAGTGTCCCACCGGGTATCACTGTACCTGAGTGGTACCTGACCGGACTGTACGCCTTCCTGCGTAGTGCATATGATAAATTTACGACGGGTGTAGCTTGGCCAGGTTTGTTTATTTTTGTATTGCTTATAGTACCGTTTATCGATCGATACAAGAAATTTTCATGGAAAGATAGGCCAATAGTAACTGCAATAGGCATTACTAGTTTAGCTCAAATAATAGTAACTACTTACTGGGGTTTCTACATAGATCCAGATAGAACCAAATCTTTACTCGAAAGACTTATGATCGATCCTGTTTACCTTTATCTAGTCATGATTCTGCTCGTGCCATTGTCATTCGGTTTCACTTATATGATGATAAAATTGGCAAGAAATGCAGAAGCAAATGCAAAGATTCAACCCAAAAAACCTTCAGGCAAAAGCTCAATAAACTTGTCTGAAAAATCGGTTTACGCAATATTCATTGCTCTGTTGGCATTTCAAGTTTACCTTAATATCGCTGCATATTACGCAGTACTTGGCGGAATGAAAAACTACTCTTTGTTTATTGTAGGTATCATTATGCTTGTATTTGCGGCCATGTGGCATGTATACAGACATGGAAAATCCCTGCAAAAAGCTCCACCACCAAAGCCAACCGTGCCACCAATGCCTATGAAGGCAAAGCCTACGCCACTACCAAAAAGAGGTCCCACAACAGGTGAGGTTACTGCCGGCTCTAAAGTCCTTGAAGATACTGTAACTAAAGAAAAAGCATTGGCTCCTTCTACAAAGGGGACTACCTCTTCGTCACAGTCAGTTCAATCTGTAAATAAAGCAGAATCTACCGGACCAACGCACAGTGAACATAAAGTAGTTTCGGATGAGAAAAAATAATCACTTGTTGAATTCAAAATTCCAAATTAAATATTATATCGACTAATTGAATACAAAATTATGACATATTCAAACGATGATTAATCTTAATATTATATATATTCGTTAATTTAATTAACCAGAAGATAAATGAACAATCATGCCGCAGGAATCAGTATCATTGCATTTATTATTGCCGTGACCGCCAGTATGGCTTACTATCAATTTGTTTATACTAAAGAAGCAAATGCTAAACCACAGTTACCAAAGGAAATTCTGAATCCACCAGACACAGCCAAAGTATCTATTATAGAAGGTTCATCACAACCCTCACAGCAAAAAAACTTTGAGCCCAAGGAAATAAGGGGCACACTAGGTTTGAATAATAAGATAATTTGGACTAACGATGATACTACTGCTCATTCTGTTACTAGTGATAATCAATTCACCGATCAGATAAATGGTCCATTTAATTCAATTGATAGTATCGGTTTAGTACTTCCAAAGAAAACATATGAATTCACGTTTACTAAAGATGGAGAGTATGCTTATCATTGTGAACCTCATCCATGGATGACAGGAAAGGTAATTATTGTAAAGAGTTTCGTCTAACTTTTATGATTAAATTGTAATACTCTTTACCTTTCTTCAATCTCGATTCAGGATATATCACAATCTAATCATTCTAAATACTTGCAGTTACCATTGGTATTTTGCCTCAGGGTACTATTCTAAGGAAGGCTACATTATCTGCAACTTCCTTATGTTCTTGAATTATAGAAGCCCTAAATTTAACGTTTGAAAGTGTATGAGGGACATGTTCGGTTGTTACTGTAAATTTAATTTCGTTTCCCTCTTTTATATCCTGTTTTAGTATAGGCATTCTTGCATATGAATAGTCAATTTTTTTGCCATTAAGTTTTATGAAAGTAAAAATGTCACTGGTATTTTCTATTTGTGAATTTATAACAATGCTATCAAATCGGCCGGGATAAGTGATTTTTATGATTCCATTAAGTTCCTCTTTTGATTTAACTTCATTCTTGTCAAAAATTATGACAATGTCATTTTCTCCCATTATCTTAGATTAAATATTACTCAATTTTAATCATCGTTAATTAAAAATTAATTGTTCTGTGTTAGATTAAGATTAATTATCGTGCCATTCTTTATTGAATGATCGTTAGTAAAGCCCGACCGAAGTTCTATTACATATAATGAATCCACCTGGGGGGTATAAACATGACACGCCATGAATATTTTACATGGCTCCAAATTTCTTTCGGTATGAATGACTCTACTATTTGAATCCAGCCAAATTATGTCTAATGGAATTTTCATTTCATTCATCCAAAATCCTTGCTTTGATGGTTGGTTGAACAAAAATAACATTCCTTCATTCTCATTCAACTTTTCCAAACCTGATAGTCCTTTGATTCTTTGTTCATCTGTAGATGCTATGGCCAACAGGACTTTAAATCCATTTATTGAAACAGTAGTTTTTTTATATTGAGGATAGAAATCAGAATTATTCACCAAAGTTTTATTACTCTCCTTCAGTTCTGTCGCATAAGATTTACAAGACAATATTGAAAAAATTACAAGAGTGACAGCAGCAAGTAGAATTCTATTTTTGGTATCCAAATTAAGAAACAGTAGACCCCAATTGGATTTTAATTTTACCTATGCTATAAGCCAAAAACCCAAAAATAAATACTTTCTATTACAATATAATCTTTCCAGAATTCTTTATTTAATAGCAAAAGACTCGACATAAAAAATCTAAATAATAGCAAATTTACGTTTATCTACGAAAAGACATTTATCTTCTGTAGCCCTTGATGAACTAAAAGGTGTATTTATTACAGGTACTGATACTGAAATTGGAAAAACTTCAGTGGCTTGTGGGTTAGCCTGGTTGCTTCGTAAAAATAAAATAAAAGTGGGTATCATGAAGCCACTTGCCGCTTCCTCTAAGATATATTCAAGGAACCACAAGTCCCAAGATACCGCTATATTAGCCAAAGCTGCAAATATAAAAGAAGCTGATAATATCCTAAATCCAGTATTCTTTCCAATACCTGCTTCACCTTTAATGGCAGCTGAAATATTGAATACAACTGTAAATCTAAAAACAGTAACTAAAAAATTTAATTTTCTTAAAAAAAAATATGATTTTACTCTAGTAGAAGGAATTGGGGGTATTATGGTTCCCATCACAGCGAGATTTTCACTACTAGATCTAATTAGGAAGATGGGTCTGCCTATTATTATTGTGTCCAGACCTCAGCTGGGTTCTATTAATCATACCATATTGACCATAAATGCATGTAAAGAAACCAAGATCCCTATAATCGGAGTAATTTTTAATCAGATGCCAAAGCATCCCGATATTGTGGAATCATTGACCCCAAAATATATTGAAAGGTTAACTGAGGTTAAGACAATATCGATTATCCCGTTTATGGATAGATGTAACTTTAAGAAAATTGGATCCTACCTTGGAAGAAATCTAATTATAAAGAATTTGATATCCAGGCTAACAGACAAATAATGCATGGATTAATATCAAGTCACACTCTTATACTCGTAATAGCAGCTTTCTTTAGTCTATTCATTATGGCAAAACCTGCTTTGTTATATTGAATTCCCTGGACTATTATGATGTCAATATTATGTTTGTCAGCTTCTCTAAGATTTGCAAATAAATTTCTTGCAATCGCCTCTAAAGTCTTTCCCATGAAATGAACCTTATCTGCATTTACCTTCAATGATTTACTGGTCGTCATTATACAGACTTTCCTGCCTTGGCTCTTTAATTTTTGAGTCAATTCAATGATTTTATTCTTTGCATTGAATTCGGTACCCTCTACTAGTATTACTTGAGCATTCGGTGAGTAATGCCTGTATTTCATTCCAGGTGATTTATTGATAGTAGTTGTGCTCCTATGCAAACCAAGAAGTGATTTATGAGAGTGGACTTTGCCAATTTCCTCCTCAATCGACTCCTTTGATATACCACCGGGTCTCAAGATTACTGGAGTGCGTTGTGTCATATCGATTACTGTAGATTCAATTCCAATTTCAGTACTACCACCGTCCAGGATCAATTTTATTTTTCCATTAAGATCATCTTTGACATGACCGGCATTTGTAGGACTTGGCTTTCCTGAAATGTTTGCAGATGGTGCTGCAATGGGAGAGCGAGATAGTTTAATTAATTCTAGAGCAACATTATTTTTTGGCATACGAACAGCGACTGTGTTTAAACCTCCGGTAGTGATTTCAGGCAGAATCTTTGATTTCTTTAGGACAAGGGTTATCGGGCCGGGCCAAAACTTGCTGATAATTCTGCTAGCTTTAGGAGGTATCTCACTTACCAATGTGCTGAAAGTCTTCATATCTGCTATGTGGACGATTAATGGGTTATCAGAAGGTCTGCCTTTAATTTTATATATTTTTGATACTGATGACGGGTCTAAGGCGTTAGCTCCTAATCCATATACTGTTTCTGTTGGAAATGCAATAACTTCACCTTTACGAATCAAAATTGCTGCCTTTCGAATTATAGCATAGCTCGGTTTCCTGGCATTTACTCTTATAATCTCAGTTTTGACTCGGTTCTTCATAAATGGAAGTTGTAAAAAATTATGGTTATTATTCTATAGGTTCGTTTACTGCAGTGCAGTGCGAAATTCTAGTACGAATTGAAATAACAAACTATGCCCATAACGATAGATGTCCAATCCCAGTTTTATTTGAGATGGAACGATCGTTCCACTATGGAATTTCATGGTTCTCCTTAATTACTTTATAATCTTTTATAACAACGAAATGAGCAAAACGATGTGTAAAAATGAAAATAATAGGGGAAAGATCCAGATTATGGCAGACATAGTAGATTTATGTAAAGCAGGTATAAGAAAAACGCACATAATGTACAAGGGAAATCTAAGTTATGAGCAAATCAATAGATACTTGTACGAACTTTTAGAAAAGGAATTAATTATTCAGAATCTGGATGATGGTGTATTGACTTACCGAGCAACAGAAAAAGGTCGATCATTTCTACAGTATTACAATTTGATGGTAAGTATTTTGGACGAAAATGTAATTGATATGACACCTCCCATTAGCAAACTCGCCTAATAGCAGAAATTATTTTTATACACATTTTATGGATTTTCAAATCCAGGCTTTCTTTCACGTCCATACGATCTAAAAAGAAGACCACTTACTACTAGCAGGACTGTAAGGCCAGAAGCCACAAGTGCTTGCACTATAGGAGCACCTAATATGAGACTAATGATGATTGGAATCAATGCAGAAATGGCAGCTATAGGAAGCCATTTTTTTAAAAAAGTGAGATTCAAGCTCGATCGTTGTTATAAGGTTCTATTTATAATCTTTTTAAATGATTATTAATCTGTTGGTCTCTAATTCACCTTGTTTGGAAAAAATTACCACACCGCTATTATAGTTTTAACAATATTCAACCACATTTAACATTAGATGTAAAGGTACCCTTGTTTCCGTTATCGGATACTAGTCTTACCGTTCCTGCTCCACAGTTACCTGAAAGGTTAATGTCAGAAGGTGTTTTGTTATTACATATATTATCAAAAGCTTCAACTCCTTTCAAAACAAAACTATCTGATGACGTCTTTATTTTAGTAATGATTCCTCCAGCAGATCCTAATTTCTGATGATCAATATTCCATTCCGCAAATGATGTTCCTTTATCATGAGACACAAAAAAGTTTATCCTCACACCATTGACCTCTTCGCCGCCATCACAAGAAATGGTGCCTTTTCCTACACTTTTTAACTCCAGTTCTTGCGCAAGTGCAATTTGATTAAAATAAATTGAATATATGAATAGACTAAATACTACTATACCTACAGCTATCTTTGTTCCTTTTGACTTTTCCATTGGATTTAATGCTAGGATTTTTCTTTTAAGGGTTAGGTAAGAAATATCTGAATCATGTTATGTCATCTTTTACTAATATTTGGCTGCTATTTTTTTACTTAAATATAACCAGGTATATTTTTCAGAATTCTTCTTTATTTTCTAGATAGAACGATTAACAAGTTGGAGACGGATTATTTTCTAACAATGTCAAATTTATTTTATCAAATGTTTCATTACAAACTTGTTCGCCTTGATTGAAATGGATTAGATCAAATTTAAGAAAATTCTATAGTGGAATAGAAATTATTTTGGCACCGTTATGGAAATAAGATTTTCTTTAAATGTGAGTATTAATATTATAAATCCTTAGATTAGTTAACAAAATATTAAATTCATAAACGACCTGCATATTTACGTCGTAGAAATTTGAAAATGATTAACACTTTTATATCAAAGGATGTCTTTGATAAAACGTGTTTAGGCAAAATGCGTATTTTTATGTATTGGTTTTGTCAATTACTTTGATTTTTTCATCTTTTAGCTTTTCTTTCTTGAACCTGTCTATTTATGCTCAATCACCGGCAACCCACATTTCTCAACAGCAATACGATAAAATTAAGAATTGTGCTACTGATCTGAGTAAGAAACCTACTCCCGTAGAATACCTAACGTATTTCAATTGTGGTCATGTCTCAAAGGATCAAAGCGGAAGAACCGTACGCCAATTCACACTTATTGTTCAAGAACATCAAAAAATTCCTATTTCATATGAAGGGCATATCTTTGATGCATGGACATTTAACGGTACTGTACCCGGACCGACTATTAGAGTTACAGAAGGCGATCTAGTCCGTATCAGAGTTATTAATAGCAACGAGAATGAACATCCTCATTCGCTTCATACTCACTCTATCCATTTCGCCAAGAATGATGGCGTTTCAATGGGTGGATATCCCGGAGGTGCCATTTCACCAGGTAGAAGTTTCACTTATGAATTTATTGCACAACCTTACGGCGTATATCCGTATCATTGTCATGTAGATCCAATAGCAGATCACATCAACAGGGGATTATATGGAATGATGATTATTGATCCAAGAGAGCCCCGGCCACAAATGACAGAGATGGCTATGCTACTTAATGGTTATGACATGGATTACGATCAAGAAGGACCTACCCATCTACCTCCAGCTGCACTATTTGAGGCAAGTCAACAAGATGGAAAAGATGCCAATGTTACTGATGGTGCCAATAGCAACGAAACTAGCGCAGATTCCAATGTGAGTGAAGGAGCCAATAGCAACGAAACTAGCAAGGATGCCAATATGACGCACGTTTCTGCTACTCCAGCTATCAAAGAAAAAGATGCTGGCGACAGTGAGAGGGATAATGAAATTTACACAGTTAATGGAAAGGCATTTGAGTATATGATGCATCCAATAGTGTTACAAACTGGCAAACAATATCGTATTTACCTTGTAAATATGCTGGAATTTGACCTGGTCAACTCATTCCATTTGCATGGTTCCATGTTTGACTATTATACTGCTGGTACCGATGAAACATCAGATTATAATACAGACATAGTAACGCTAACACAGGGAGATAGAGGTATTATGGAATTTACATATGACTATCCTGGAACTTATATGTTCCATGCGCATCAGGCGGAGTTCACGGATCTGGGTTGGATGGGACTTTTTGATGTACGAGGAGATCCGGTTAATCATATTGCACATAGTTCCACGTAATAAAACGTGAAATTATGCTGTCTTGGCCATATCACAATTCTATCAATTTAACAGAGTGAAATCGAATCGATTTTAAACTCGAATAAGCCAAGGCAGTCCATCGCTGTCTTTCAACACCTTGAAGCAATTAAAGGCTAAACTTTAACATGGATGTTTTTGCCAGGTATTCTGTAGGATATTGATAGTACTTTATTCAAACGTTATGAAATATCCATAGCGGATTAACGAAAAATTCCCATTTCTGACGGCGTATTTTGAGTGTAGTTGGTCTCCATTATCCTCAGGGCAAATGAACTAAGATTTATCATTTTTGCTGAATTTACTCTGTAAACGTATGCCGATTCTAATTACTGGACTATAAACGTCGTAGACTTTGTCGCTTTAATTCCTGCTTGTGAGGCACTGGCTAAGACTGAATACGTACCTGTTGTGTCTTTATCTATCCTAAAAGAAGGTGAGAGTTCCCCATCAGTATCTGTATAGTCTTTTACAACATTACCTGAAGGATCGTTGATGGTTAAACGTACAAACACGCGATCAAGGGTATTTCCTGTTTGAGGATCCGATGCGGTCGCTGTAACTTTTTGTCTATCCCCAGCTGAAATTGGATTATTTTCTACATTAACCTCGAGATTTATTTTATTCGAGTTTGAGGTATTTGTTGTATCGACTGATGCTCCTGATTGCGGAGATGGAATTTGGGTATTTGAAGCTGGAGTTTTGGTATTATTTGAAGCTGGAGTTTTAGTATTTGCAGTTGGTAACGGTAATTGTACATTAGTCGATTGATTAGAAGATGTAGTTCCAGTGACATTTATGCTATACCATTTAGTAACAGTTGGCCCGGCAGGTGGAACCAAACAAGTAATTTTTGATGTCAAGTCATTGAGCCCTGTTTGAATAAGGTGGTATTTTGAAGTATATGTGAAACTCCACTTTGAAAAATCAGCAGATCCGTTTGAACCGGTAGGTGTGGCCAGTTGATAGGGCTTTAGGTTATTCCAATCTAAATAAACCTGACATTGTGAGGATGAATTATCAGAAGATGTTCCAGATATGGTGAGTTCGCCGACAGGAACCTGTTGATTGCCGAGGGGAGATTCTATCTTTATTGAAATAGCATAAACATTAACAGATACAATACTGATGAACATCATTAGTGCTAGAAGTGTTCCAGAAAAACCAAATAAATGCATCCTTTCAAAATTCATACGCACTGTAATCTATCATATTACTCTTATTTTTGTTTTTTACATTTTTTTAGAGAAATTTAAACGACTATGGATGGTCTGCTATTGTGTAATTATCCAATCTGTGCTTTAAGGAAATGGAATACTTGGTAATTCAAAAGGAACGTCATATTTTGTAGGCTTTGATTTTTCAGGACAATTGGAATTACAATCATTATCATCATTATGTTTCACGTCATTTGAATAAACGTCATTTGGATAAATGCCTTCTCTCGTAGACAGATTAGTGCTGTTTCTGTCATTGTCGATACCTTTTACCTTGAAAGGGTCTGAATGCTGTATTTGAGATTTCAGTTCAGACATGAGTTCCTTATTTGTGCTTTGATTATTAATTAGGCTAGCAATTGGAGAAAAACGTTGAATTTGATTGCTATTAATTTCATCCTTCCCTATGGTCAGATTCGCATAGACATGGCTATGTATAGTGCTCACTAATAATATTATACCGCTTATTGCAATTAGGGCAATGATTCTACCTACCATGACCTAGCCGTAATGAAATTTAGCTGAAAGCAAGTATATTTGGATTAGGTAACGAACTGCAGTATGATAGTCAAGGTAAAATCAATAGTACATAAATTAAGGTATAATTTTAGTACGAAGATTACTATAACCAAATATACTTGATATATCTTCTAGATAATTGAGATTTCGACTATTTTATTACAACTTTTGTTTTCTTTGTTTGATATCATTTGAGATGTATATCTCATGAGTTTCTATTTAGGTTATCATTATAGGCTTCAATGCCTCAATACATCTAAACTCGCTATTTGTGGAAAATTCATCTCAAGCATTTCATTGTTCTATATCAATGGGATTAGTAAGCTATTGACTAAAGTTATGCCAGCCTATTGGTCGAGCTCTCAATCACTTTGTACCAGGTGTAACGTAAAAATTGTTAATATACATCTCAGAAATCTGTTGCATTTCATCTCCATCTAGATATTTTCCATCTGATATCCGAGAAAATTTATCAATCTCCTCCAAACTTATCATTGTCGGCAACACGACCGATATTTGCTCATGAGATAGTATGAACTTAATCGCAAGCTCAGTAATATCCCACCCTTTTTTGTCGGAAATTGTCTTCATGTTTTCCACTTTTTTTAGCGCCTCATATATCCATTCCTTCTTTCTCACACTCCTATGATCATTCTTGTCAAATATGGTGTTCTCATTGACTTTACCAGTTAATACTCCTGATGCGTCAGGGACCCTTGCCATGATACCAACATTTTTCTCTTCACCTGCCTTTAGTAGTTCATTACCCGGGTCTTGTTCCAAAATATTATAAACCGTCTGCAGGCATGTAATATTATGTTCTCTGATTGCACGTAGGCCTTCTTCTTTCCATCCGATGGCTGGACCCAACGCGACTCCGTGACTTTTAATCTTTCCTTTGGTAACGAGTATATCCAACGCATTAAATAATTCTTTATTTGTGATGACCTGCATTTTTGGGTTGTGAAGGCTATATACATCAATATAATCTGTCTGAAGTCTATCCAAACTTTGTCCTAATGCATATTGCAGATACTCAATGTTATGTTTCTGAGGTAACTCATTGTGCCCTACTTGTTCAGCATTGTACATGTCATATCCCCATTTTGTTGAATAAACTATTTCATCTCTCATGCCTTTGAATGCTATCCCTATTAACTTCTCACTTTTTCCTTTCCCGTAAATGTCTCCAGTATCATAGAAATTGATACCTACGTCATAAGCTCTTTTTAACATTCTAATTGCTTCATCATCTTCTATTTTCTTACCCCACCAATCCAAACCAATGCTCCATGCTCCAAACCCAATCTCACTTACTTTAATGTCACTTTTGCCAAGTCGTCTGTATCTCAATTCCAAATCTCCTTAAACTTATCATAAATTTTTTGAAAATCACCATCTTTAATAACTGGTTCACATTGATCAAGTAATTCGTCAATGCTATCATATAAATTCCCGTCCTTCTTAGTCAGCTCAATATCTATCCATGACTTACATCCAGACCAATTTGGATTTACACTTATTGAAATAGGTTCAGGCAGTTTGTAAACTCTCAATAGAAGGGCACTCACTGGTTTTTTTGGATTGTACCTCATTCTCATGTTAACGTATTTTTCATTCCATATATGATACTTCTCTAACTTGGATAATTTCGTTTGATCATGGAACTCCTGCATTGCCTCAATTCTTGCTAAACTCCTTATGATATTGGATTTGTCTTGGACAACTGATTCATTTTCTTGGAAAAATGAATCGAATTCTTGTAAATAATTTGGTCGCAAATATTCTTCTGATTGGTGTTCTAGTGTGGGATACAAGAGGAAAATTTTTTGACTAATCTCAAAACCCTTCTTGTATTCTAATATCCCACCCTTTCGTAGCAATATTGATTGTTTGGCTTCCTCCAAGGCTCTACAAACAATAGACCATTCCTTCAGGGCTAACATAGTCATCCTAAACTCTTAATTATATCAAAAATTTTTTTATAAACACAAACTATCATAGGTGTATCTCTCACAACATATCTGTTTACCTGCGTTTCACGAAGTTTCATGATCAAGTCTTGAAAATCCATCAAATTGTCCGTCTCAAAAGCCAACATAAAATCTTGATCTCCCATACCAAAAGAATAAGAAGTATTCAATCTTATCTGTGGAAATTTCTTACCAACATTAATGTGCTCTTTCATCATTTCACTTCTTTTTGCAAATGGAAGAAGATACCATTCTCTTGACTTTACAAATGGATAAACGATATTGTATTTTAAAGGTTTGTCATCTTCCATGAAACTTGGAGTAATTTTATTCGAATAAATTGATGGACGTGATGCCGACAAGTAAACTTCAGATGTGTCAATGTATTTTCCAAGTACAGTTGTGTAAACCTTTGAACTTAGCACTTGAATTTTTTCTACAGAGTCAGAAATGCTCCATAACATAAAGTCAGATTCCTTTCTCATACCAATTGTCGAATATGTCATCACCTTCATCTTTGTATTGGCAATATCTATTAGTGATGAAAACTCCTTAGCAGCTTCATCCTTTCCTATATCATTCAACCATCTCCATTTAGGATCTACTTTATAGAAGGAAAAATTGAGATATAAAGTAGGTAAGTTAGTATCATCTTTTTTATCCTTAATCTCCTTTTGATTAATTTTTGATTTATCAAAACTCATGATAATACAGAAATATTCTGAATATTTAAATTAAATTTAGAAAGTAAGTGTTCCTCTAAAGTGTTAGAGTGTCAGACTTTAAAGGAAAACAGATAAAATTTAGCATAATATTGTTAAAGTTAGGATAATAAAAAAAGTTAATATTTTATTTGTTTGAGGTCTTTAACCATTCCTTCAATATATTTTCTGTAATTCTTGTCCACTTCCTGAGCAGCAATCAATATTTTGCTCTTAATTTCCGAAGACTCTAAGAACATTCTTGTATCCTTTGGAATACAATGACCTCCAATTCCGTCTCTAGGTTCCAGAATGTTTACATTCCATTTTGTATTTACCGCATCTCTTAATTCTGCAAACGAAATACGATTTGCTTTACAAAACATATAGAGATCTTCTGCGAAAGCAATCTGCAAGTATCTGTCTGCATTCTCGACTATTTTACTCAATTCTGCTAGTTCTACCGTCGAAACAGAATACATGGGAATGTGAAGACTTCTATATGATTTGGTACCGCTATAATATTCCAAATCTGACCTTTCTTCATGTTCAACTCCGTTATAAAATCTAATGCCTGTTCGAAGACAACAGTCGCAGACGCCACCTATTACCCTTAGCTGATTGACACCATGAACATCTTCTTCAAGAGCATACCACCTATGTGGAGCATGAACGACATGGAATCGATGCTCAAGAATTTCGAACATTTTCCTAGTTGTACCTCTTGGTACCGTACTTTCGATGGAAACGAGCTTTCCATTTGTAGCCTCTTTAGCTATCTTTCTCGTAATTGCCATTAATCCGTCAACCTGTGGAGAGGAAATATCATCTTCTCTATGTGTGGATATGCATATCATAAAGACATCAACGTCTCTGAAATTCTCTATTTTCTTTATGCCATGATGCTTTTCAGCATTATCCATGGTGAGCTGATTGTTGTCATAACCATAAACATCAAATCCCTTTTCTTTAACATATTTCGCGACTGGAAGACCTAATTGACCCAAGCCTATAACTAGAATTTTATCGAACGAGATTTCGTCTTTTAAATGATTAATCATCTTTTCAGCCTCCAAATAATTTTCAAACAAATGCTATTGTATTAATATTTATCTATTGTCGTGAGAACTAACATACGCATAGAACATATGTCTATTCAAAATATTGTAAATATGTAATAGAAGAAATAACCATAAATTTTAACACTGTAAATCTATTACCATATAAACGAATCGAATTTAGCATGAATAAACACTAATTTTACGCTTATTTTTCACTGATGTTGCATTTTTTATTTTTTTATCATTACGAGAAAATTGAACGATTTATTAGTCATATCTGGGAAGTATTTACATGGCAAAAACATTGTCGAGTCAAACACTAAAAAAAAATGATAATGCTCCCTCATTCAGATTAATGGGAACAGATAACAAATTCTATTCCCTTGAGGATTTCAAAAGTAAGTGCCTGTTGATAGTTTTTATTTGCAATCATTGTCCTTACGTTAAAGCTCGTATAGGTGATTTAGTTACTCTTCAGAGAAACTTTCCAAAGTCAGAATTACAAATTGTCGGGATAAATAGTAATGACCCATCTTATCAGGATGAAGGCTTTGAGAACATGATCAAATTTTTCAAAGAAAATAACTTGAACTTTCCATACGTTATCGATGATGCACAACAAATTGCAAGATCATATGGAGCTGTCTGTACACCAGATCCATTTTTGTTTGATCAAAACAGAAGGCTTGTGTTTCATGGAAAAATAAATGATGCAATGGAACCAGAGATGACTCCACAAGTGAATGTTATGGAAAATAATATCAGAAAAATATTGAACGGAGAAATAATAGAAAAAGATTTTGATCCATCTATCGGCTGTTCAATTAAGTGGAAATCGTAAATTATTTAACCGTACCTGTAGATGATTCCTTTTTCACCTTTTGGATGTCTCCATCTAGTTCCAATAGAACAAGTCCCACATTCGACGCAACCTTCATGTTGTAGCACTACATCTTTTCCTTCAAGACTATAGCACTTGGTAGGACATAGTAGAATTAGTTTTTTCATGAATTCACTTCTTTTATCCTCCACAGTGATATGTGATTCGGTATCATCATTGTATTGCAATTTAGCAATTCTTTCTGATAAAGTCGGAATTACTGGTGCGTACGAAGAATTGACAATACTTCCTAGTCTGTTTGCCAAAAGGATTGGCACCTGAACATATGTCTTTTCTGATTCTATAATTGGTAAAACTTTATCATATCCCAAAAAATTTACCAGTCGAAGGGCAATTCCCCTCAATCTTTTATTTTTCATAAGACTAAGACCAAAACCAGATAAAGGATCAAGAGAATCCATGGAAATGTTTCTTGCTACGTTAAGAAACAAAGTTATATAGTCTTCATCGATTCTATTCATTTCTCTGGTATATGGACTCTCATTAATAAGGGATTCATAGTAATTTCCCATGTAACCTGAATCAAAATTATTTTTTTCTATAGATCGCGAAATTGCAATAGAGGCCCTTACTGCATCATCGATACCAACATTGAGTCCTTCAATTTTTGGACCGATGAATATTCCACGACCAGCAGCATCTCCGATAAATAAAATATTTTTATAATAGGGCTTTTTCATCATGCATCTTTTACCATCAGGGATTAGCTTTGCGCTATATTCAAGCTCTACATAATTATTAACAAATTGTACCCCATACTTTTCAATTAGGTCTTTTTTAATATTATCAATTTTTGATTTAATATCTTCTATATTTCTGAACTTTCCAGACTCTACCAATTCTACATCATTTTTGGAAAAATATTTGTATCTTAATTCATCGTATGTTTTTATTAGTTTACTAAGGCTAAGCTGCATTTTGAGTTGTTCTTCTTTTGAAAGATCATTGTTATCCTTTCTTAATGGGACTTCATCTTTAATATATTCACTAATTAGAGGATTTTTGATTAATTCATCTATGAGCTGTGCTGGAGTAACCGGATTTGAGAGAAGCGAATCATAGTGATAGACCGCTCCAAGTGATAATGTTTGGCGATTTGTATAAAGAAATCCACCACCAATATGATTCAACGTGATATCACCTGCAAAAAGATGCGCTGAACCTTCTGAAGAATTCAGATGAAACCTTTCTTCAATAATATTTTCAGGTAATTTTATGATGACTTTAACACCAAAGTAAACTTCTTCTGGTTTGAATTTCTCCCTAGCTGCCGTAGTTTCGGCAACTTCTGAATTTACTCCGTCAGCAGCAATTATTGAATTTACTTGGAATTCTTCTAATTCATTCGTCCTTATAATTGTCTTGTCGCCCATCCACTGAATATCAGAAACGTGGACTCCAGTGATAATTCCACCACCTTGTTTTTCAGCTGACTCAGAAGCTCGCTCTGCAAGCCAAGGGTTTAATTTATTTAAAAGAACGGAGAACCCAAAATTTGTTTTGTATTCATGAAGTGGAGTGAGATCCATTGTAAAAATTTTATTCTTGGAAGTAGCGTGCAGTAAATACTTCTTTATTAACCTCTCTACTGGTGCGTTGGACACAAAATCTGCACCAAAAACATCCTCAACGTTGTATATCCTTCCATGAGGGTCTTGTTTAGAATACAAAATACCACCAGAGACATTTTTGGTGCCTATCCGATTACCTGCTTCAATTAATATCGCGCTTCTATTAAGATCAGATAATTTTTTTAATGCTGATAGTCCAGCTGACCCGCCCCCAATTATCGCCACATCATATTCTTCCAAGTCTATTGACTCCGTATAGTTATAGATGACATTTGCTTTTTTATCTGGTCAATCAGTATCGGAATAACCTGTTCCATTCTTCCTTTTATAAAAATATCCGATTCGTCTACAATGGGAGATTTTTCATCAGTATTTATGGAGATAACCATTTCAGAATCTTTCATTCCAGCAACATGTTGTATGGCTCCGCTTAATCCCACAGCTACATAAAGAGTTGGTGTAACGTTGCTCCCACTAGTGCCAATGACCCTATCTGGAATCATATATTTTGAATCCAGATTCTGACTCAATTGATATGGTTTTTTTGATAATGGTAATGTTATTCCTATTTCTGCATCAAGTAGTTCTGCGAATTCTTCAACTAGTTTGATATTTTGTTCCGGATTATCTTTAATTCCACGTCCAAAGCTCACTACTATCTTGCAAGTTTCGTAATCGATTGTTCTCTCAATCACCCTTCTACTCAATATCTTAATTTTTGGATCTTGGTCTATTATAGGGGAATATTCTACAATTGTCCCTTTCCTTAGATTATCCCTTTCTATTGGCTTAAATGCGCCTGGTATTATGCTGCATCCCTGTGGATGATATTCCCTAAGAATTTCTGGGTTTTTGTTATCTAGACATAGTATTGTTGTCCATAAAAAACCAGAAAAATCTGGACGATACATTTCTAGAATTTTTTTGTATTTCACAGACTGGCCTTTTGTTTTGTGCTCATGTCTAATATCGAGATCACTTATGACTAGCTTATTTATATCAGATGCTAAACCTGAATCAAGCTCTGCCAGTACCGTAGAAGACAAGTGTCTCCCAATATTGTCCGCAGCAAAGAACATGTATCTTGGTTTTACAAATGTGTTTTTGTATTCAGGCGATATTTCCTTCAAGATTTCCGCATCTTTTGCAATCTGAACTATTACTCTAGTATCGATATCATTTCGAGGATATCTTAGTTCCTCATGATTAGCATATATTACTGAATCTGCTCCATATGTTACTAATTCATCACATAATCTTCTAACATTACTACCAAGTAATACTGCTACGACCTTTTCTGATGAATTGTATTTTTGATTAAAATCATCCATCAACCTTCTCGCTTCGCCTAGCATTTCCAAACTTACAGGCACTACCTGGCCTTCAAAATGCTCGATTATTACATAAATATGTCTATATTTTTCATCGGTGTCTGATCTATTTTCTCGACCTAATGATTTTGACATTTTTTACTTGCCTCTTAGGATTTGGATTATTTTTGTTGTTATTGGTGTTAAATTATTTGGATTAGTTGGATCTATGAACTCTGTTTTACGGTTTGTTTTTGCCCTAGGAATTCTTTCTACTCTATATACTATAGTTGGAGAACCCGGCAGTCCTACGAGTTTCGGGTCTAGATTTAATTTTTTACTATCAAATATTCTTAAAATATGAGTATACTCTTCTGAATGTTTTCTCCCTTCTTTGCTAAACTTGTTTGATGTTAATCTTTGCGATACAGTATTGAAAATAGATCTATAAGAAGGATCAATAGTTATAAAGACGGGTAGTGGAGATTCTATTTCTTCAATAATTGTATCCATTCCTTGAAGAGAAATCAATCTTTTTGCAATTACCACTTTTCTCCCTAAATCAATATCAAAATCAATGACATTACCAAGAAAAGTATATCCCAACTTCCATGCGGTCTGTGGACCTGTCTGTCCTGTCTCCCCATCGGACGCTCGATGTCCAGAAAAGACGATATCAATCTTATTACCTCCAAACATATTTTCTACTCCGTTCCTGAGTACTTCTGCAGTTGCAAGGGTATCTGCACCTGCAAACAGTCTATCACTGTATAAATTGAGTTCTTCAGCATCAGTCAACACTTGAGCCTGCTTGAGGGCAGATTCTGCAATGGGTGGGCCCATTGTACCGATAGAAATATGTGCGCTGTATTTCACCTTGCAGTAAAATGCAGCATTACATGCTATTGCACTGTGTGGACCCAAAATATTTTTTGTTTCAGCCCTATTTAGTGTTCCATCTGAATTATAACTTACATTACCTTCAGAAAAATCAGGTTCTAGTTTTATAATAACACCAACATTTAACAAATCTTGGTTCTTTATAGATCATCTTAATATAATTCTTGATTTTCCGGTATTTCTTATCATTTTTGATCTTCCTATTACCGACTTATTTTTTGCAAAATATGATATCAAGCCGTTACTCAAGAATGAATCCTTCAAAAATAGGTCTTTCTTTCTATGACCTTACTTACAATACCTTTAATTATCATAAGTATTATGTGAAGATATGGTAGACCTGGTTTATGGACGCGGCATAACCGATCTAATACGTGAATTTCCTTTTTATTTAACTTTTTTTCGTAACATTATTGATATCAAATTATTTCATAAGAAAAGGACATTGTATGGTTCGGCAGACATAATCAATGTATGCAACCTACATTGTTCTCATTGTTATTGGTGGCTTAATCGGGAAGATGAAAATAATGAGCTCTCTCCAGAGGTTTGGAGATCGATAATAAGGAATACCTTCAAGAAACAACATCTTCTTGGTGTAACGTTGGTGGGTGGCGAGCCAACCATGCGGCCCGAAGTTATTGATGTTTTCTGCCAAGAAATGCCTGGCAAGGTTTGTGTAGTAACAAACGGAACTTTTCCATTAAAACGGTTCGAGAATCTATATTTTTACTGGATATCACTAGACGGGACCGAAAAGGTACATGATAGTATAAGAGGTCAAGGTTCATATCAAAAGACGCGTAATACCATTTTGGAGTATATTTCCGGACCCCCACGAAAAGGAAAGCCAGTTTGGAAAGATATCTGGATAACAATGACTATTAATTCTTTGAATTATCATACAGTCACGAATTTAGCCGAAGAATGGAAGGATAAAATCAATAAGATTGGCTTTCAGTTTCATACTCCATTCGTAAAAGGTGATCCATTATGGTTACCATTTGGAGAAACAAGAAGTGAAGTAGTAGATCGTATAATCTCCCTAAGGAAAAAATATCCAAATTATATCGTAAACACTGAGAAACAAATTGCATTAATGAAAGGAAACTGGGGAGGCAATGGAACGATACCAATCCAGTGTCCTTCTTGGGCAATACTTTCTTTGGATCATAAGGGCAGGATCAAGCAACCATGTTGTATTGGAAGTTCTGACGCAAAAGGACTAAAACCAATTTGCGAACAATGTGGACTTGGATGTTATTCCGTACTTGTTGCCCAGGGCATTAAGGGATTCTGATCATCGTAACAACTCATCTGTTATGCGTTAACCTTGCAGAGCTGACTTTTTGAATAAATTCGAAGTGATTTCTGATGTGTTATTAGTTTAAATAAGTATTCTTTTATGAACAATTAACGGTTGCCATTGGTCAGAGTATCCAGAAGAATTATGCGCTTTAATTTGTCACATGACTATAAGGATAACCATGAATCAATCGACATTAACAAGTTTGTGTATGGCAGAAAAATTAAGTATAGTTGCGAAAAATGCAACTCTTCATTTACGACATGGAAAGCTTTGCATGAACACAAAGTCGAAAATCATTCATACTAATGCAACAAAATTAATTATTTAGTCAGAATCTTCGTTGTAGGGGGGTTCACGATTGAAGATTCAATTTCCTTTAACCTATCAAGGAATCCCTCGTTAGTACGAATCTCTTCATATGTGGAATCTGAGCGAAGTTTTTCTACTATTGCAACAATATCATCGTTCGTTACTCCGTGTTTTTTATCGTATTCAATATATCGTAAAATCTTTACTATTCCTCCGTATTTATAATGCATCTTTTTTTGATATCTTGTCGCATCCGGAGATAGTCCCTTAACATGCTTTATGACTGTGTTTTCCATATGTTTAATATGCCAATCTTTCATCGGAAAATTATTTCGAGTCAAAAGGATCAATAATATTTGTATTAAGGGTTATATAATATATTATTATTTTCTGTATGCAAACCTGAATAAGCAGTGCTAATTATGCAATTATTATTCATAATTAGGTGAGCAAATTGTTTAGAGGACTGGTTTGAAATTTAAGACTACATCTACATCTGCAAAAAAGGGATGAATAATCTTATTACTAATAGGGATAACATTAAACATTTAAAACGTTTCATTGGTGACCATTTGCGTTACAGCCCAAGATGTAAAGGAACTCCACACAATATTGTACTTGATGATAATCATTATTTTCAATAAAAAACTATTATTGACGGCTTTTAGAAAGCTTATTCAAGAATACTAATTCATAATGGAGATAATGACCAAAACTAAAAAAAATTACTCATTCTTTTGTATAGTTGAGAAGACGTACATTTAATATTCATTCATTTGCAAATAATTATGAAATATTGAGTACGAATGGTCACTTGCTTGCAAGACAATTTTTTTCTTCCAAGAACGCATCAAGCTATGACAAGATTGTCAAATTTACAACATTCTATAAAGACTCATTATGGAAGAAGGAGATGGTAGGATTTATAGACGGAAGAAATAAATTAATTCTTGATTTAGCATGTGGTACTGGTATACTTTCTTCATTCATTCGATATGAATCTACCCACTCTAGAATTGTTGGAACTGATCTTACATTTGAATATCTAAAACTTGCAAGAAATAGACAAAGCTATCTGCTTCTGACCAATTCCTTGGCAGAATTTCTTCCGTATAAAGACGATAGTTTTGATGTTATAATATCATCATATCTAGCTAAATACACGGAGATATCCACTATGGTAAGGGAATATTGGCGCGTTTTAAAAAAGGGTGGAATCGTAATAATCCATGACTTTACATATCCAGAAAGTAGATTGATGAGAGTATTGTGGCATACTTATTTTCAAATCTTAAACCAGCTGGGAAGAGTAATAACCTCCTGGACAGATGTGTTTTCCAATCTAGACAAATTAATACAACTAAATCCTTGGGTAAACAATCTCGTTAGTGAACTCGATGGGATTGGATTTAGATCTATATCAAAAAAGTACTACACTTGTGGCACCGCTGCGATTGTATGGGCGATAAAGTAATGAAAGAACAAGTAACTAGGATTAATGAATGGTTTGTTCCACAGTTTGGTCCAATAAAATTTAGAATTTTAGTTGGCATGATGTTTCTTCCATATACCGGAATGAGTATTTCATTTTCAATAATAGGATCTTTGCTTGCGCCAACTATTGCATGGGATAGGCTTATTGCAATTATCATAATCTACTTTAGTGCTCTAGGTATTTCTGCGCACGCTGCAGACAGTATGGGTTCGAAAAAAAATAAACCGTGGGGAGATTATTTTTCGAATGTCGAATTATTGATAATGCTCATATCTGGTTTGGTTACAGCCTACACGATTGGTACATATTACATAATATTTTTCGTACCATTATTACTACCAATAGCAATTTTGGAGGGTTTCTTCCTATTTGCATATAACTACGAATTATGGAATGGTTTTTTTCATAATAATATGTGGTTTGCGATATCTTGGGGCAGCATGCCACTGTTGGCAGGTTATATCATGCAGACAAATTCGCTAACCTATGTTCCCTTATTGTTAGCTCTGGTCGCTTTTGCAGTCTCATATCTTGAGATAAAACTTTCGCGAAAATATAAAAAGTTCAAACAAACCAATGACATGAGTAGATCTAAAGAGCTAGAATTCAGATTAAAGATAATAAGCATAAGCACCATTTTATTCTCAGTTACGTTCTTGCTTTTTCGCGCGCTCCAGATCACTTTTTAATTTTCAACTTCGTTATCAACTACAATGCATAGAGTCTACAGTGTCAAAAATCATCATCCTTTAACAATTAATGATATATCCAAGCTAGAAGCAATTTCAAATAAAAAATTTGATCTTTCTCAAAAATTACTCTTGATTGATTTAGGAAATACTCAACATCTTTTAGAGGTAATGAATAACACAGAAACAAAAATAAGAGTCTTAGAGCAGTTTGAAGAAAAAAAAATAATTAAGCGCAAGTCGTGTATAATTTCTTCAACAAATAATATTTTGGCTTATGCAAATTCAAAAATATATTGTAAAAAAATGCCACTTCAGGTATTGGATGAAATACGAGAACGTAGAAATGGTATTGGCAAAATACTGCTTTACCATAGATTGGAGATATTTAAGAAAATCACCGAGATAGGATATGTTTCAGAGTTACATATTTTTAAAAACTACTCACTATATCATAAGGAACATCTAATTTGTAGGATAAATGAAATCTTTCCTATGAAGGTAAATAAAACTATTACTTAACGGATTGTATTCGGTTTTACGATAACTGATCATTTGGCGCCAGAGAATGTATCCAATTTTCATATTTTGTAGTTAAAAAGCCTTATATCTGCCCGTCATGATGGGACAACTTATTGTCATTCAATAAATTTTTTTATTTTTTTTACTTACCAATTTTTAATAACAATTTCTTCCTGTTATCAAAAACTTTTTGCATGAAAAAATAGGATCCACAAATGGTAAAAACTATTTTCAAATCATAAATACAAATGTGTTGTAATAAGAATTGGTAGAGTCTAATTCATTGAAATCAAAAAAAATCAGAAAATTTGATCTTATAGTCGTCGGGAGTGGTGCTGGTTTGGAGGTTGCCAGCGCAGCGGCGCAAAGTGGTATGAAAGTTGCAATTGTTGAAAAGAGCAGAATGGGTGGAACATGCCTAAATAGGGGATGTATCCCTTCCAAACTTCTAATACACAGTGCAGATGTAGCTGAGATATTAAAGACAGCAGACCTTTTCGGTATTCATGTTGAAAAGTTTTCTATTGATTTTCAAAATATAGTAGATAGAGTAAACGGTATAATCGATTCAGATTCAGACGATATAAGAAAGGCCTTTAGTAATTCAGAAAATCCGAAACTGTTCCTGTCAGAGTGCAAGTTTGTTGATGAAAAAACGCTGTTGGTAGGTGGAGAGACAATAACCTCCAATCTTATCCTAATTGCTGCTGGTTCTAGACCTGCAATACCTAAAATGGACGGATTGGAAATAACCAACTATGTTACAAGTGATGAAGCTCTTCGCCTTGATAGACAACCTCGAGTATTAACAATTATCGGTGGAGGATATATCGCAGCTGAGCTTGGTCATTTTTTCGGATCACTTGGAACAAAGATCAACATAATTCAGAAGCACAAATATCTGATACCTAGTGAAGATCGTGAAATCTCAAATAAATTCACAGAAATTTTCTCTAGAAAATACAATGTGTACTTGCAATGTATCCCGGAACTAGTAACAAAGAAAAATGGCAATTTTGTGGTTTCTGCAAAGAGATCTGGGGCCACCAAATATTTGGAAATTGAATCTGATCAAGTTTTATTAGCAACTGGACGTGTTCCAAATTCTGATACCCTTAATTTATCAAAGACAGGAGTTGAGGTGGATGAAGATGGATACATCAAGGTAGATAAAACTCTTGAAACCAGTGTTGAAGGCATCTTTGCATTAGGCGATATAATTGGTCGCTATGAGTTCAGACACAGTGCAAATTTGGAAGCTCAGTATGCATTTTACAACTTACTAAATCACAAGAAAAAAATTCCAGTAGATTACAGTGCAATGCCTCATGCAATTTTTAGTTCCCCTCAGGTCGCAGGAGTCGGATATACAGAACAGGAATTAAAAAGGAGAAGTAAAAAGGAATACGTCAAATCAATTTACCGCTATATCGATACTGCAATGGGGAAAGCATTAGAAGATAGAGAGGGCTTTGTGAAATTATTAGTTAGCAAAGAAAACAGAAAAATTCTTGGGTGTCATATTATTGGAAGTCAAGCATCTGTACTTATTCATGAAGTTCTTGTGGCAATCAAAAGCGGAGATGGAACTATTGACAACATTGCAAAGACGGTCCATGTTCATCCAGCACTTTCAGAAGTGATTGTAAGAGCAGCAGTTACAATGTGAAGCGATGCCGGACAAGTTCAACCAATTGCTAGGTTTTAAAAATTTGAAATTGATATAACAGTAAAAAGCTGAAAGTACTGCTTTTAGTGCAGCGTTACTTTATTTTTAAACGATCACTCATTTTCAATATCATTATGATTCCTATAGAAGTACGGTAGGTGACTTATTCAAATCATAATTTAAATTGCCAATGTGGATAGAATTTGGAAAAATACTTTTTAATTTGTACTCTAAAGTAGACATGTGATAGAAAAATTCAAAAAAACCAAAGAAATATGTTTCAAAGGTTCAGAAAAACTAAAGTATGTCGCTGTTGGTGGAGCAAACGCTGTAGCAATGACTATATTTTATTCCATGCTGCTATTGTAAGTGTTCCATATTTTTTATATCCCTAGTTGGAGGCGCTTTGTTACTTACTACCTAATCATACTAAAAATAATTGTATATTTATTGCTATATCTTGGAAACATTATTAATATATCTCTCCGTTACATAAATGTGACAAAGCAAATTAAGCTCAGGAGACGTCAAACCCAAAATGATGAAGGCAGCGCCAAGAAAAATCAAAATGGAACAGCTGGTATGAACTCGCTTGATGAGGAATCTGAGTTATTAAAAAGAAAGTTGGAAGAGGAGAAGGCACGAAAAAGGACAAGGGGACCATATAGGAAAAGTCATATGAATTAGTATGTAATTTAATACATTTTGATTTATGCATTTTTATTTAGTGAAGTTCTTTAAAAATAGATCCACCATTAAGATTTATACTAGATCAATTAATGGAATAATAACTTAGTAACGTACGTTATATCATGTCAGAAAGTATTTTTTTTCTTTATTGGCTTTGCGAATGAGAGCAGGTATCCATCTGGGTCACGTATGTGGAAATACCTCTCGCCCCATGAAGCATTTGATGGTTCATTTTCGAAAAATATTATTTGTGAAATGACTTGATTGTTCTTAAAATAAGAATATAATTTGTCAACGTCCTCTGTGTGAAGAATTATTTTTCCAATATTTTTTGTTTCACCCTCTGGGCTATTTGTGGATGTTTTAAACAATTCCAGGTTAAAATAGACAGATGTATTATCGCCAATTTCGTATGAAGTAAAGGGATCAGGAGGAGATCCGCCATAGACCAGATTAAAACCTGGTATTTTAGAATAAAAATTACAAGATTTTTCCATATCTTTGATTAATAATGTTACTGCAGAGATTTTATACACTTTCATCATATTAACAGATCATTCTAAGCATCAATTTGTCATTATTAAGAATTTCTTTTCATGGTAACAAAAAAGATTTAATAATGCAAAGTTCCGATGCAAGGAAAGATTTGCTTTTGCAAGATTATACTAACATTGGCTCGCTCATGGTTTCTGTTAATGATATTCGGGCCTTCACAGATATACCTTCGGAGAAACATTTGTCTATTAGGAGTCCACATCAAGCTGATGAGGGTGCTATTGAAGAATTCATCCTCTTACCAGAATTCTTAAACAAGTATAATTTGCTATATTTTATGCCCATTATGGCTTCTTTCCCAATAATTAGATTATCTATTCTGGAGGCTACATTAGATATTTTTAGCGAGTTTTGACCTAGTTTTACTTCTGCTATTGAGTCATCACCAAGCAGTTCGATAAATGTTACCTCTCCCTTTACCTTAAAACCATCGAATTCTTCATCCTTTCTCAACACAGTGATGTCTTTCGGTCTTATGCCTAGGATAATGGTTTCGTCCCAAGTATTGGATATACTTGCTGACAGTACGTCGGGAACTTTTATCATGAATTTATTGTCATGTTCGTGAGTACTGCCAGTTACTAGTTTGAGAAACATAGATTTATCTCTAACTATCTCGAATTCCAAGAAATTCATAGGAGGAATGCCTATAAAACCCGCTACAAATTGATTGGCAGGCTCATTGTATACTTTTTGTGGAGTATCAAGCTGAAGTAGTTTTCCGGCATCCATGATCCCAATATTGTCGGCCATGCTCATTGCTTCAATCTGGTCATGCGTGATGTATAGCGTAGTGATCCCTACTTTTTTCTGCAACTTCTTTATCTCAACTCTCATATCTGTACGTAATTTGGCATCAAGGTTGCTTAGAGGTTCGTCCATCAAAAAGATTTTTGGTTCCCGGACGAGGGCCCTACCTAGTGCCACTCTCTGCATTTGACCTCCGCTAATCTCCTTAGGCTTCCTATTGAGTAGATTACTTATATTAAGAAGATTTGCAATGTTTTGGACTCTTTCTTTTATCTGATTTCTTTCAGTCTTTCTCATCTTTAATGGAAAAGCAATATTTTCATAGACGTTCATATGGGGATAAAGAGAATAATTTTGAAATACCATGGCTACATCACGATCTTTTGGTGGAAGTTTATTCACTAATTCATCTCCGATATAGATCTCTCCACTAGTGATGCCGGTCAGACCAGCAATACATCTTAATACCGTAGTCTTTCCACACCCAGAAGGACCAAGAAGTACCATAAACTGACCTGAGTGAATTTCTAAGGAAAAATTTTCTAATGCAGTTAAATTTCCATATCTCTTAGTTAGATTTCTTATGCTGAGTGTTGTCAAAATAATCCGCTTCTACTTGAATTGTTTTCATTTTCATATCATATTAATTTTAATTTCTCATACTTTAACTCATAATTGATATTGGTTTGGTTGCAATATCCTGAAATTAAATATGAATCACTGAATAACAATCGATCATTGTGGTGACTGCATGTATTCATTGTAATGATTCTTCAAGCTTTTAGAAGTTTTATATTAACAGTGTGGTAAGATATAGGATTCAATAACAAGTGAGGCTACACAAATTGGCCAATACTTAAAAGCATTACATTCTAAATATGAACAATGAGCAATTCTAATTCTCTCGGAGACTATCCTCGTGTTACAAAGAAGGAATCTTCCACAATTACGCCTCACGAATACATCTTTAAGGATTTTAAACTCATCTTCATAATTGCTTTAGTATCTCTTGTTTTGATTGCGCCGAGCTTGACACCATTTACAATGGTGCAAGCGCAACAACCTAAACAGGTTACACTAACAGCTATAGTGGCAGAGCCAAAGGAAAGGTGGGATAGTTTGTTTGCTGATGCGTTAACAAAACTACGAGAAAGACATCCAGATATGAGGATAGATATTGACTATCGGGTGTTACCATACGCGGATACAAGAAAACAGATTCTGACTGCAATGGCAGGAAGAACCCCAGTTGATCTTATTTCAGTTGATCAGATATGGCTTGGTGAATTTGCTGAAGGAAAGTTTCTTTCAGATCTATCAAATTTGACACAGTCGTGGAACAGATCCTCTGAATGGTTCAAAACTAATTGGGATGGAGGTATCTATAATGGTAAAGTATATGGAATTTGGGCATGGACTGATGTAAGGGCTATGTGGTATTGGAAGGATTTATTAAATAAAAGTGGTGTGAGCCCTGACTCTCTGAGAACATGGAATGGCTACATTGAAGCTGCTAAGAAGATAGAAAATTCGACTAAAGATAAGGGAGTTCAAGCAATGCACCTTGTCGGTGCTAGCCACTCTCCGGATATGTGGTACCCCTATCTATGGATGCTTGGTGGTGAAATAGTCAAACAAAAAAGCGGACATCCACAGAAGGGAACCTACTGGTTTCCTGCTTACAACAGTACACAAGGTGTGCAAGCTCTTGAGTTTTTGAGGGATCAAGTAAAGGCGGGTATAAAACCCCAGATAAATCACTTCTGGGGTAAGGAGTTTGCAGACAAGAAATTTGCAGTGATGTTGGAAGGTTCTTGGTTACTAGGACATTTTCCCCGTAATGAATCGAAGAATTTTGATAAGAGTGTTGGTATGATTCCCATGTTTCCAGTTCCAAAAGAAGGTGACACTAGTGCCACAATGATGGGCGGATGGATGCTCAGTATTCCTGAAACTTCTACAAATAAAGCTCTTTCTTGGGAATTGCTCACGATAATGCTACAGCCAGATGTGCTTGCACCCATGTTAGCGAATTATGCATATCTTCCTACTCAAAAACCAATAGCCGAAGGGACATATTCGACTCAGCTTAATTCTACAATACCATATTATAAAGAGCTCATATCCATGCTAGCTATTGGGCATAGTAGACCGAGCATTGCAGAATACCCACAGCTAGCCGACAACATCAGACAGGCCATTGATGAAGTTTATCTCGGTACGAAGGAACCAAAACAAGCACTAGACGATGCTGCTAAAAAATCTGCAGAAGTACTTGGTTGGTCTTAGCTGCCAACTTCAAGTACAAGATCTTTTTATTCTAACCTCTTAATCGAATGATGCTCAAGCTAGAAGCAAGAGCTGGGAACTTGCAGCCATATTTACTTCTAGTACCAGCCCTTTCGATACTAGTTGGATTTCTTCTGTTTCCACTTATGTGGAACATATACATATCAATGCATAATGTATCTCTAACTACAATTCTGGGGGAATGGAAGTATGTCGGATTCAAGAATTTTTCAAACCTTTTACATGATCCTGATTTTCATAAGTCGCTTCAGGTAAGCCTATTGTTTGTAGGAGGGTCAGTGGCTCTACAATTTTTTGTTGGAATGGTCCTTGCAGTAGTATTGAATCAACATATATGGTGGTCCAATGCGTTTCTTGCCTTGATAATTATACCATGGACAGTTTCTGCAGTCATAACTGGTTTTTCGTTTAAGTTCATTTTTAGTGACAGTTTTGGAGTTTTAAATTACATTCTTGAACAGATGGGATTAAATCCTGTTGCTTGGTTGTCAGATCCTGAGGTGGTAGTATGGACATTGGTTATCGCAAACATGTGGCATGGGACCCCATTTACTGTGATATTTATAACAGCAGGACTCTTTTCGATAAGTCCAGTAGTTTATGAAGCAGCACGCATAGACGGAGCAACAAAAATTAAAAGTTTTTTCTACATAACACTGCCCTTACTAAGACCATTTATCATCATAAATCTTATACTTATAACTATGTGGTCCGTAAATTTCTTTGATCTAATTCTTGTCATGACAAACGGAGGACCACTATTCTCAAGCACTACTTCATCCCTATATATGTACAGACAAGCTTTCGAGTTTGGACTATTGTCAAAGGGCGCTGCCGCCGGATTTCTCTTGATTGGTTTGAATTTGGTTCTAGCATATTCTTATATAAGACTCTTCGGGAGGCAAGAGAGGACAGTTGAAATTAGACAAAGATAAGAAACCTAGAATACTAAATCTGAATCCAAAGTGGCGACGAGTTCTTGAACTCCACTATCACTCACCAATATACAGGGTGATAAAATGATCCCAATTGAAAGGACTCTATTATACTCCGTTATTGCAGTTTATCTCTTTATTACTTTGGCTCCTCTCCTATGGGTACTCTCAACATCCTTCAAACCAAATCAAGAAGCAATTAGCTTTCCTCCAAAACTCTTGCCAGATGCACCTACGTTGGATAATTATCTCTTTGTCCTTACCGATCCAAAACTAGTGACAAGCCTATTCAACAGTCTGTTAGTAAGTATTGGAGGTACTGGATTGAGCGTAGCTGTAAGTGCACTTGCGGGCTATGCATTCGCAAGGTTTGAATTTAAAGGAAAAAACTTGCTGATGAGCATAATATTGGGATTATTTATGATCCCGGTAGTCATAAACATTATACCACTATACATAATGCTCGCTAATGTTGGGCTTTTAAATTCGCTTCTAGCACTCATATTGACATTTCAAATCCTTATTATACCACTTAATATTTTTCTACTAAAGAATTATTTCGAAACAATTCCCAAGGAGCTCGATGAAGCAGCACTAATAGATGGTTGCTCAAAATTAAGGGCTCTCTGGCACATCATTGTGCCCATGTCCATGCCAGGTTTTCTGATAGCTGCCATATTATCGTTCAGATTTTCATGGAATGAATTTGTGTTACCCATTGTTCTGTCTAACAAACCTGATGTCATGGTTTTTCAAGTTGCCTTATACCAGTTCATTTCACTTTACAGAATAGACTGGGGTTATCTCACTGCAGGAATAAACATTGCACTAATTCCTGTTGTCGTTTTGATGCTATTTGCCCAGAAAAGGATGATTAGAGGTTTGACCCTCGGAGCTGTTAGAGGATAAGTTCTGCAAGTTTGGTAAACATCGAACAGTGTTTTACATTTTATAAAGCAATTCAAATTTTAGCCTAGGAACTTAAGTTTTACACTCCATTCATCTTTATGTTCACCCGCGTCCATGCAATTTATTTCAGATCGCGCAACTTTACATTGTAAGTAAGTCCAAACCTATGAGCTTCATCTCTCAGGTATTGTAATATTTTAAGTGATTGGTTACTCTTTGACAAAACTATTGGCGAATTAGAAAATTGTACAAATATTTCTTCTCTTTCTTTTGCAATTGATATGCAGGGGATTTTTATACTTAATTTTGATAGGGCATTGAGTGCAGCGTGAAGCTGACCTTTTCCACCATCAATTAATACCAAATCAGGTAAATTCAGTGTATCTTCTTTCGAGTATCTGCGACCTACAATCTCGGCTATCATTGCGAAATCATTTTGATCTCTTATAGTCTTTATTTTAAATTTTCTGTAATATGATTTTTCAGGAATCCCATTAACAAACCTAACACAGGAACCAACAGCTATTGATAAACCAAGATTTGAAATATCAAAACAATCAATAATATTGGGTAGTGACTTAAGATTCAGTATTCTTTTAAGCTCAAATAAGGCAGGTTCATAACCCTTTGATATATACGTGGATAAATTTCTAACAATTAGGTTCATCAATTGTTTTCTTTCAACATCAGTTCTGTTAGATATTTTTATTATGTTCACTCTATGTGAGGCAATCCTTTCTAAGGACCTTTCAAGTACTTGCTTTGAATCTGGTTCTTCGTTAACATAGATAAATCGTGGTACTGATGGCTTTGAATTATAATATTGTGACAGAAAACTAGAAAAAGAGTTATCACCAACTAACTCAAATTCATATTTCTTCCTGTCCCTAATAACTCCACGATACCTCCTGAGAATCAAAATATGCGCTTTCGATTGTAGGCGGTCATACTGGATTCCAACGTACTCCTCTTCAGATCTGGAACTGATTGATTGTTCAATCTTTTGTTTTGATCTCAAGTTCTCAAGTCGATTTACAGTATCTCTAATTTCTTTTGCTTTTTCATAGTCAAGTCCTAACGAAGCAATATTCATACCCTCTTTCATTTTTTCTATAAAGTCATCAATACTTTTTCTTCCTTGTAGTATATTTACAAGCGATTCAACATTATCCATATATTCATTCCGAGTAACGTTATTTATACATGGAGCATCGCAATTATTTATGAAATATTCAAGACAAGGTCTTTTTGGGAGTCTAGTACAAATTCTAATTTTAAAAATTTTTCTCAATAAACCTATGGCAAGAAATTTTGAGCTTCCATGTACGAAAGGTCCAAATATTCTGCCTTTTGGGCCCATAAATTTACCATCTCTATTTCTTCTTGCTACGAGTAATCTGGGAAATAATTCATCTGAAACTTTAAGATAAGTGTATCGTTGCTGGTCTTTGAGATCAATGTTAAAAAGTGGTCTGTATTGTTTAATTAGATTTGATTCTAGCAAAAAAGCTTCAATCTCATTATCCGTGACAAGAAAATCAATATCTTGGATTTTTCCTATGAGCTTCATAGTTTTCCAATTTGATAACTCTTGAGAATGGCCATATGTAAAGTAGGATAGGACACGCTTGCGAAGGTTCTTTGCCTTACCTATGTAGATTATTCTACCTTCTTTATTTTTCATCATGTATACTCCTGGATCAAATGGAAGCAGGAGCGCTTTATTGCGTACCTTCACTATATTTTCAGATTGATTTAAAGTCTTATTAGGTATGGAAGATATTAAGTTCGTACACCAGATTTACTTTTTCTTATTGTCTGACTTACCATTAACTTTGATTTGAGATATTTTCCGGTATAGCTTGAAATATGGTTTGATACTTGTTCCGGTGTGCCAGTAACAACAATGTTTCCGCCATTTTCTCCGCCTTCAGGACCAAGGTCAACTATCCAGTCAGAGGACGCAATCACATCAAGATTATGTTCAATTAGAATGACGGTGTTACCAACATTCACAAGTCTATCTAATACGTGAAGAAGCTTTTTTACGTCCGCAAAGTGCAGTCCTGTAGTTGGTTCGTCAAGAATATAGAATGTTCTCCCAGTATCTCTTCTTGCAAGTTCAGACGATAACTTTATTCTCTGTGCCTCTCCTCCTGAAAGTGTTGTTGCCGGCTGTCCCAGTCTGATGTACCCTAATCCAACGTCATGAAGCGTCAAGAGTTTTCTTTCTATTGAAGAGATGTTTGAGAAGAATTCTAGTGCCTCTTCAACAGTCATATTGAGGACATCTGAAATTGTCTTGCCTTTGTATGTAATCTCCAGGGTTTCTAAATTGTACCTTTTTCCTTTACATTCATCACAAGTCACATACACGTCAGCTAGAAACTGCATTTCAATTCTCTTAACCCCAGCTCCCTCACATGAATCGCATCGTCCACCAGGGACATTGAATGAAAATCGACCAGGTTTGTATCCCATTTCTCGGGCTTTCATGGTTTTTGAAAAGATCTCTCGTATGGGACCAAAAGCATTCACGTATGTTGCTGTGTTAGACCTAGGTGTCCTTCCAATAGGAGATTGGTCGATTCCTATTACTTTATCCAGGTTTTGAAGACCTGTAATCTTTTCATGAGTGCCGGGCTTTTCCTTAGATGAGTAAAAGTGATTTGACAATGCTTTGAAGAGTATCTCATTTACAAGAGTTGATTTTCCAGATCCCGATACACCAGTTACTGTCGTCATACACCCTAGAGGAAAATCTACTGTTATCTTTTTTAGATTGTTCTCCATGGCTTTGTGAAGAGTCAGCCAACTATTGGGATTTCTTACTCTATCTTTGTGATAAACCGTTTCATCTCCTCTAAGAAATCTCCCTGTTATAGAATCGTCATTTTGCATAATTTCTTTCAGCATTCCATTTGCGACAACCCTTCCGCCATGGATTCCTGCCCCTTCCCCAATATCGATAACCCAATCTGAGCTTCTAATAACTTCCTCGTCATGTTCAACAATTATCAGCGTGTTTCCAAGATCTCTTAACCTTCTGAGTGTTTCAATTAATCTGTTATTATCCCTTTGATGCAGACCAATTGTAGGCTCATCAAGTACATATAAGACTCCTGTAAGGTTAGAACCAATCTGTGTAGCAAGACGTATTCTCTGCGATTCGCCACCAGATAGTGTTGAGGTCATCCTGTTTAAAGTAAGATAATTCAGTCCAACATTTTTAAGAAACTCAAGTCTTGATATTATCTCCTTTAGAATATTCTTTGCAATAAAACTGTCAGTCTCTGAAAGAGAAAGTGTCATGAAAAAATTATAACAACTGTCAATTGACAAATCACATATGTTCATAATAGACTTCCCAGCAATCTTGACCGCCAAAGAATCAGGACCAAGTCTCATTCCTTTGCAAAGCTCACAAGGAAGCTCTCTGATAAACTGCTCCATATCACGTCGTTTCGAATCAGAATCTGTTTGGGCGTATGTCCTCTCTAAATTGGGAATGACACCTTCAAAAGAACTACGATATTCCCAAGTAGAATCGGATGTCTTAGACTCATATCTATAATGGATATTTTCATCAGTACCATATAGAATAACGTTAATTTGCTTATTCGTCATGGCTGATATGGGCTGATAGAGATTAAAACCAAATCTCTTTCCAACATCGCGCAACATTGAAGATCTAAATGTTGCAAAGTGGCCTGCCCACGGTTTTATCGCACCGTCTAAAATGCTCTTTGTTCTATCTGGAATAATTAATTCTGGGTCAAACTCAACTTTGATACCCAATCCATTACACTGTTTACATGCACCAAACGGTGAATTAAATGAAAATGAACGAGGTTCTAGATCCTGAACGCTTATTCCGCATTTTGTGCATGCCTTTCTTTGTGAGTAAACTGTTTCACTTTTATCATCAACTAAAATTTTGATTATCCCTTTTGCTGTTTTTAAGGCAGTCTGTACCGAATCAAACAACCTGGATCTATCCTCAACTGAAGGCCTTATCCTATCAACAATGACTTCTATTGTGTGTTTCTTGTGTTTGTTAAGCCTAGGATATTTAGTATCTTTCTTGTTATCGTTACCATTGTCATCTTCATTATCATCATTATTCAAATTGATTATTTCACCATCAAGTCTTATCCTAGCGTATCCGTTTTGTTTTAATTCCTGAAATAATTTTTCATACGTTCCTTTTTTTGATTCTATAATAGGAGCTAGTAAAAGAACATTTTTTCCTTTTGATGTCTTTAATATTGTATCTGTTATAAAATCAGCAGATTGCGTCGTAATCTTCCTTCCACATTGGGGACAGTGAGATACTCCTATTCTGGCATAAAGTAATCTCAAATAATCATATATTTCTGTGACAGTGCCTACCGTAGAGCGAGGATTTTTACTAGTGGTCTTTTGTTGTATCGATATCGCAGGAGATAGACCTTCAATAGAGTCAACATCAGGTTTATCCATCATCTCCAAAAATTGTCTTGCATAGGCAGAAAGAGATTCAACATATCTTCTTTGTCCTTCAGCGTATATTGTGTCGAAGGCTAAAGTTGATTTACCAGATCCAGAAATACCCGTTAGAGCTATGAGTTTGTTTTTGGGAATTTCAAGGTTGATATTCTTTAAATTGTGCTCCCGAGCACCTTTGATGATTATAGTATCACGACCCACATTATTACTAATATTATTCATTTATCCATCTACACCTATTATTGCCTATCTACTAGTTGAGGCCTCAATAATCTGAGTGTCTAACACTCTTTTTATCTTTGTCAGCTGTTCTCTCAATTCTATCGCCTTTTCAAAGTTCAGGTCTTCAGCATGTCTTTTCATGCTTGTCTCAATTTCAATTGCAAGCTTTGAAAGATCCTTTGCCGGCATTGACTTGATTTCGACGTCGATTCCTGCTTGATCTTCCCTCTCTGCAACTGCCTTTACTATAGTCCTTGGTGTAATTCCATATTTTTGATTGTAAGTAATCTGCTTTTTCCTTCTTCTCTCAGTTTCGGATATCGCTTCTTTCATAGATTGTGTAAAGTTGTCTGCATACATTATTACGGACCCATCAATATTTCTTGATGCCCTCCCAAATGTTTGCACTAAACTTGTTGTGTTACGCAAAAATCCTTCTTTATCTGCATCAAGTATTACTACAAGACCAACTTCTGGTATATCAAGACCTTCTCTTAATAGATTAATACCAACTAGTACATCGAAGTCTCCAATTCTTAACTGGCGTATCAGTTCAGTCCTTTCTAGTCCTTCAATTTCAGAGTGCATATATCTCACCCTTACCTCCTTTTTAGCAAGGTATTCTGCAAGGTCTTCAGCCATTCTCTTGGTAAGTGTTGTGACAAGTACCCTTTGGTTGTTGGATACACGCATGTTTATCTCATTTATCATATCTTTTATCTGATCTTTTGTTGGCCTTACCTCGACCTTTGGATCAACAAGTCCCGTTGGCCTTACCAACTGTTCTACAATTGCAGAACTATATTTTCTTTCATAATCTGATGGTGTTGCAGAGACAAACATTGTTGATTTTAGATATTTCTCAAACTCTTCAAATTTTAGTGGACGATTATCAAAGGCACATGGGAGTCTAAATCCATAGTCTACAAGACTTTTTTTCCTGGTATAATCACCATGGAACATTCCTCTAAGCTGTGGCAGCGTTACATGCGATTCATCTATTACGAGCAAAAAATCATTTCCAAAAAAATCAAGAAGACAGAATGGTGGTTGTCCAGGGCGTCTTCCGTCAAGATGTCTCGAGTAATTTTCAATTCCAGAGCAGTAACCTAACTCTTCAATCATTTCAAGGTCATATTTGGTCCTAGATGTTAGTCTCTGTCTTTCAAGCTCCCCTGGAAGTTTTGGAAGCCACCTTTCAAGTTCAAGGCGTATGGATGATAATGCACCAGTCTTTGTATCCTCATCTATTATGTAGTGTTTTGCGGGAAATATCTTGACAGTATCAGCACCGCGTTTTCTCTTCATGGTAACGCTATTATGAACACCTATCTCTTCAACCTGGTTACCAAATAAAGATATCCTTATAATGTCTTCAGAATATCCAGGTATTATGTCAATAATATCGCCTTTGACTCTAAATTTCCCTGGTGATAAAGTTATATCGTTTCGTTCATATCGGGCCTCGATAAGCTTATGAATGAGGGTTTTCCTCTCAATTTCCATTCCCTTTGACAGAGTAATAGCACTCTGATCCCATTCTTGTGGAGATCCTAGCGAATAGATACATGAAACCGTTGAGACTATTATTGTTGGCTCACCTGACATCAGCATCGCAGTAGCCTCAAGGCGCATCTTTTCAATTTTTTCGTTGACTTCTGTATCCTTTTCTATATAAGTGTCAGTTTGGGGGAGATAGCTTTCAGGCTGATAATAATCATAAAAGCTTACGAAGTAGCCAACGTTGTTATGTGGAAAGAACTGTCTAAACTCTGAATAAAGCTGAGCTGCCAGTGTCTTGTTATGAGAAATCACAAGTGTATTTTTGTTGGTCCTTGAAATAACATTCGCCACGGTAAACGTCTTTCCACTACCTGTCACACCCAGTAAAGTTTGTAACTTTTTACCTTGTTTTATCCCGTTTGCAAGGAGATCTATAGCTGTCGGTTGATCACCACTTGGTGGAAATATATCAGGTGCAAGAGAAAACTGCTTAGATGACATCTGCAATAGAAATAAAAATTTTCATAACGAGAATATAATTTTATGGCTGATGGGAATGGAACTTAATTTTCAAAAATCGATCTACTCTTCTTGTTTTGAACTACCAATTTGTAAAATCGATCTACCCATTGTAAAATTTGACTACCCATTGACTACCCATTGTAAGATTTGACTACCCATTTGACATTTTGCATCTCTAAATGGGTAGTTAACAGCCATAAATAGTAGATAAAATTTCTGTACATTGTACGCAGTGAGCGTGAAATGGAGGTTCGTTTTGACTACCCATCATCACCAAAACGTTGATTTACTGCCACGTAATACTTAGCGAAATTATTTAAAGATTAACGAAATGGGTAGTTAGAATAATACTGAATATTGTACAACATATTTGCAGTCAGTTTGCAGACGTACTCCAACAAATTTATTACCGATAGTAAATTCAAATAATTTTCTTCCCATATTTCATTTGCACATCCACTAACCAGTCTACGTCAGTAGTTGACTTTGTTAATTTCGCAATATTGATTGCATCTCTTATGTCTTTAGACCTCATTGTATTCCATACGGCATATGCAATTTTTTCCGAAAGCTCTTCACTCATTTGATATTTTTTCTTGAACAGTCCTCGGACAATTTCCGTAAATTCTTCATATGTATATTCTTCCAAGTGCAATTCCATGAATCTTGACCTTAGAGGTCCAGATAATCGTTCAACATAATTGCTTGTAGCAAAAATCCATAATTTCGCCTTTTTTTGCCTAGTTTTACCCTTCAATTTAGTTTCAGAAAGTATACCCGTTTCCATTACATTGAGTAAGGCGGCTTGATCATTCTTTTTCATCTTGTCAATTTCATCAATTAACAAATATTTTGTATTGTTACTAAACAAGTGCTCCGTCATACCAGCACCTGAAGCACCAACTGCATCGATAAAATACGTATCATCCAAACCTTCTAACATTTCTAAAAGAAAGAGAGTCTTCGAAGAGGACGGTGGTCCGGTCAAAAGTATGTTTACTGGTTCTTTTGAAACTATGGATCTTAATAAAAGCCTCTTTATTTCTGGATATCCAACTACATTAGAGAAGAATTTTTCCTCTTTGTTAAGATCCTCATGAGCGATAAATAAACGATCCATCTTTTTGAATAGGGTCTTGAACATTAAACTCAGTATATCTTCGAGGTTAAGATTCTATTAAGGCGTGTGGAAGGTGCTTCCAGAAATTTGTTCCGTAGCTAAGTAATGATAGGTACTTTTTGTCCCAGTATATTTCCTGAATAAGCAAATTCGTTATTCAGTATCGCATCTGTGTAAGACGAGAACATAGTAGCATCTACACACGATCCATGCATAGGGAATGTAATTTTTGGCTCAAGTTTTACAAGTCTTCTGGTTGTTTGTCTGACCGGTTCTTCACTGCCAAATATTCCCACTGTCCTATACAGCTGAATCATTTGGTCTGAAAGATCCCCTGATAATATTGGTTTATTATCTCCGGGTTGAATGAACAAATCTGATGTAAAGAGAGATTTAGTTGTCTCTTCAAAGATCATCATGCTATCCCAATGGTGAACATGGGGAGTCATGATAAATCTAAAAGTACGTTTACCAGTTTTGAGAACTTCATTATCCCAAAAGGAAATATGATCGGTAGGTACGTTGAACCATCCAGTTAGGTTTAGTTTGGAACTCAAATCGCTACATACCAGCTTTACTCGAGGTGACTTTAGAAATTCCATCCCACCCCATTCATCACTTTCAAAGTGTAAGAATGCAACGTAGGCTAATTTTTCAAGATTAATAACTTCCCTTACTTTCTCCTCTATTCTTCTGTACATCCCGATCGGTCCCGTATGAATTAGTATTGGATTTTCATCTTGAATTAGAAACTGATTAAACGTAATACCGTACGTTTCCACAAATCCGGCAATCCGATATATACCATCTATAACTTCGGAAATTGAGACTTCGACATCATTTGAGTGAAAAGTCTTGCTAACTTCTGGCATTATGGTAGATAGAAGAATTAGGCAATAATAACTTTAGACTGGAAAAATCAGAATTTTTACTTTAGTTCCGATTAAAATTCAGTCATATCCATTTCGTGCCTCTACCAACATATATTGTTACCTTGTTTTAAACTATATTTTCTAAATGTTTTTGCATGTTCTGTCAAAAATAGTTCCGTTCAAGAATAATCATAATAGCATATTCAAATATTCAAATTGGTTTTGAAAGAATGAAAATGCGATCTTGGCTATGATCATTCAACCCAAGAAACAGTAGAACTATCTGTAATTCATGATGTGCAACAAATATCTTTATTTTCACATTTGCAATTTACTGGTTTTTTTAGGCATATCGGACAAATTATAGCCCCGCAGCCTACGCATGCATTATCTGCCTTATTACAAGCCCAATGACTGCATGTGATAGTATTCGATTTTAACTTATATTATTCTAACATATTATATAAAATTCTTGATCGAATTCTGGAACCTACAATATGTAGCGGATAAATAACTTGTTACGCATAAAATAGTATGAGTAAGACGAGCAGGAGTAAGACGAGCAGGAGTAAGACGAGCAGGAGTAAGACGAGCAGGAGTAAGACGAGCAGGGGTAAGACGAGCAGGGGTAAGACGAGCAGGGGTAAGACGAGCAGGAGTGCGAAAGGGGAAAAATCTCATCGTGGTTCAGGTAAAATAAAGGCGGGTGCTGAAATAGGACTGGACAAATCTGATCGTGGTTCAGGTAAAATAAAAGGAGGTACTGCGATAGGAGTGGAAAAAGGTGACCGTACTTTAGGAGAAGTAAAGGTCGGTGCTGAAGTGAAAAGCGATTCTTTAAATGAGATAAAGGATGCAGCCGACAATACTTTAGATAATATAAAGTCAGGATTTAAGGCGGCTAGAAAAAAAATCTCAAATCTTTATGACAAGTAGGAATCCACGCTTAGTCACTAGGTGTTGTTGGTTGTCTACGCTCTGACCAGTAGCATTATCTCCTGTTGGAATTTCTATTTGTGTTGCGTTTCAACATTGTCATATCCCGATGGGTCCGTACCGGCGATGACAGGTGATTTAAATCAGAAATACGTCACTTTTTTGTATATGACGTATCCGTGATTAGAATATTTCTTAAAAAATTTGATTTCTATAAATTAACCAATTTTTCAAGCAGCTAAACGATATGATAAATATCAGCTAAATTTTAGTTAATTAATCGATTAAGTAATGATGAGACCACCAACACTTATTATTGCAGGTACAACTAGCGGTGTTGGTAAAACAACTATTTCGCTTGCTATAATGTATGCGTTAAAATACAAAAAAGGATTTTCAGTTCAACCATTTAAGATAGGCCCAGATTTCATAGATCATAGTTATCATAAGATAATTACAGGCAGGGAATCGCATACTTTAGATGCATGGATGATGGGAAAAAACGGGATTATTTCAACTCTTCAAAATACTGCAAAAGATGTCGATGTAGCGATAATTGAAGGAGTCATGGGCTTATTTGATGGATTATCTGGAAAGAACGATTTTGCCAGTACCGCATATGTTGCTAAAATTCTAAACATTCCAGTCATCTTGGTAATAGACGCAGGAAAGGCCGCTCGCTCAATTGCAGCTATGGTGTTTGGTTATCTGCATTTTGACAGGAGATTGAAAATATCAGGAATAATTCTTAACAATGTTTCAGGTCCAAAACACGCAAGATATATAGCTGAAGCTTGCAAAAGCAAAATTAAAGTTCCTATATTGGGTATCGTACATAGAGACAATGAATTAAGGATGGATGAACGTCATCTTGGATTAATTCCAACAGACGAGCTAGACTATACTAAAAAATCCAAAATAATGAAAGTAGCTAAAAAAGTATCAGAAGAGATCTATTATGATAAGATTGTTTCAATATTTAAATTAAAAAAATCAAAATACACAGAAATTGTAAAGAAATCTGAACCTAGTATTTCAAAACTTAAAATAGGCGTGGCACTTGACAATTCCTTCAACTTTTACTATAATGAGAACCTAAATAGCTTAAGAAATCTAAGTGCTGAGATAACTTTTTTTAGTCCCTTAAATGATAGCCATATCCCTAATGATGTGTCAGGATTAATGTTAGGTGGAGGGTTTCCTGAAGTGATGGCAGACAAACTACATTCAAACCAATCTATGAGAAGATCAATAAAAATAGCGGTAGAGCAGGGAATGCCAATTTACGGAGAATGTGGTGGATTAATGTACTTGACCAAATCAATAGCAGGATACAGAGATTTTAAAAAGCCATTTAAAATGGTTGGAGTAATAGAGGCCAACACAATAATGACAGGTAGATTGACGCTGAACTATACTCAGGCTGATATGACGTCCAATCTTTTTGGTAATATTCAAAACATACGAGGACATGAATTTCATTACTCAAAGATAGAAAATATTCCAAAAGACTCAAAGTATGTGTATAAATTGAAACGTGGAAGCGGAATTGATGGCGGTAAGCATGACGGAGTCTTGATATACAACTCTATTGCGTCATACATGCATCTTCATTTTTATGATACCAGATTTCCTAATAAGTGGATAAAGTTCTGCATTGACTTTGAAAGGAGATAAGGATGGTTGTAATAGAACCTTTATGGATTTAGGCTTTAAAATCGAATCTATCTCATTCTAAGAACATTTAATAAACATATAATTTATTCTTTTCAAAAGTTATTACAATTTATTTGTTCCTTGTCCTATTGTAAGGAGTTTAATCTCTTTAGCTAAACTTTTATCTAATATACCACGACCATCGTATACAGGAATATTTCCAAAAAATGTCTTATCAAGTTTTTCATATTCTTGATGATCTGTTGCCAAAATTATCAAATTGCTATTTTTTACTGCTTTCTTCAGGTCCGACGTTAAATCAACGTTATCTTGATTGGATAAACTTGGATCACTACTGACAAGTGGATCGTGGACTCTAATTTCCTTAACTCCAAACCTTTGTAACTCTTTTATTATTGAATAAGTAGGAGAATAACGTGTATCTGACACATCCCCTCTGAACGCTAGTCCCAATATAGTTATTGTGGATTTAGCAAGATTTGCAAAATCTAGTAGTTTTATGGCTTGTCTTACACAATATGATGGCATTCCACCATTTATAGCTCTACTTATGTTTGTTACTTCACAAAGAACATTCATTTTATTAGCAACATCTAGTATAAACTGTGGGTAGACAGGTATACAAGCGCCTCCAACTCCAATTCCAGGCTTATGTATATGACAATATGGTTGAGAATTTGCGGCATCTCTTGCTTGCCAGAAATCAATTCCCGCAGCTTCACAAAATTTTGCCATTTCGTTAGCTAGGGCTATATTCACATCTCTATATACACCCTCGAACAATTTTTCTGCCTCAGCTGTTCTAATACTGTCTAATAGTAACACACCTTTCTTAAAAATGAGTGAATAAAGGGTAAATGCAAGTTGCGAGCTGTTCGGTCCGACGGTTGATAGTATGGCTGGATAGTTTTCCTCTATATCTTTAATAGCACGACCTTCATAAATCCTTTCAGGATTATATATCATACAAAAATCATCTTTTACACTCAGGCCACTTTCTTTCTCAATGATAGGAATTACAATATCTTCAGTAGTTCCTGGAGGAACACTTGGATTGAGAGATACTACATCATTCTTTTTCAGTCCCTTTCCTATCATCGTGGCAACTTCAGACACTGCAGTAAGATCGGCGGAAAGTTCTTGGGCTTGTGACAATACAGGAACACAGATCATCTTAAAATAAGAGTCTCTTGAGGCTTTTATTGGATCATCATATAATTTGAATCGTCCAGACCGGATACCTTCGTTATAGGCTTCACTTACGTTTGGTTCAGGGATCATAGTCTTTCCATCTTTTGCTTCAGATAAAACCTTCCTGGATTTATCCACACCTATCAAATAGGCACCGGCCCTCAGCCAGACAGCAGCAAGAGGGGCTCCAACGTGACCTAGACCATAAATCGCAATCCTGAGCTCTCCATTCCTTATTTTTTTTACTACCTCCACATCCTGGCGTAAACTGGAAGAGTTATGCATCATAAGGTACCTTTACCGTTCCTTAATATGTACATATTGAATTTGATCTCAATAAAAAATAATTATAACGTTCTTGAAACAAATACAGTTTTGCTATTTGGAAATTAAACATGACAAAAATCAAATTGAGGCCCATAGTGCAACGCTAGAACTTATGATTCTAATTTTTTTATCGTTTTTGCAATTCTTTCAACTACATGAAAGAATTGAGGATCGAATTCTAGTTTGTCTTCTCTTTTCCATTTAGTGTACACCCTAACTCTATCTTTTTGCGGGTCAATGCTAATTTCACCTTCCTCAATCATAAACGGCTTTAACATTTCAGTAAGCTCTTTATCTGATGCCAAAGTTTGAGCCAACCTGCCTCCAATCCATTGTATGTCAATAAATCTTTTATTACCAAAATGTCCTTGGGTTTTTGCTCTGCACTTAGCCATATACGACGAAGGATTAGATATCTTGACTGGTTCAATTAAATAGTGTATCTGAAAATAAGGTAATGCTCCATAAGGGAGAGGATTTGGATCTTGTTTTGCCATTGATTGATCTACGAGTTTTTGGATTCAAGCATATATCAACGTAGTGCAAGTCAATGCCATTATATTGAAGACTAATTTAGTCTGGAATAATGATAAGATTGAGGTTGATGAATCCAGGATTCTGTAGTTATTATCCACAAAATTTCACTTTAGTTTGGTTGAATTAACATGCCGAAGTAGGTCTATTTGCCCTCTGATCTCACCATTCTCATGATATGGCGTATCAATACTTACATAAGTATTCCCATTGCTCATTGCAGAAATTAATTCTGCTATCATTTTGCCTTTTAGAGGTCCCTTTAGATCCGAGTTATTAATATTCCCCCTAATTGATGTTTCCATCTTTATTCCATTCTTTTTGCTGTCTTTCAAAAGATCAACTACCGTCTCGCCATTTTCCCCCTTTTTTCCCATGTGAATGTCAGCGCTCGTTACATCAGATGATCCTGCTATCTTTATCTTGTACTTTATCACAGTATCATAAGTTGTGGTTCTAAAGGAGGCATTACCATTTACACTTGTATTGGTTGGGGGAGTTACTTGATCACCTGACATTGTAGCAGCAAATTTTATGCCCAGCACTTGCGTTGTGATTATTGTTGTGCCCGAGACTACGACTAGACTAATGATCGCTAATACAAGCTTAGTATTTGTGACATTCTTCAAAATCATTAGTTTGGTAAATTGTTATTATTATTTCGTCCTAAAAGCCTTCTGCTCGAGAACAAAATAAAGTTGCACACGTATCTATAGGCTATGAAATAATACAATTTGATATATTCCAAGTATTCTGAATAAATGCTCCCTGATTACTTTAATTTTATAATTGTATCCAGAAAGCTAGAAATTTCTGAAACTTTTACTCTTTCTTGCAACATTGTGTCTCTATATCTTATTGTAACCGTTTCATCCTTCATAGTTTGATTATCAACAGTCAAGGCAAATGGTGCTCCTATTTCTTCAAGCCTTCTATATCGCCTACCTATGGAGCCTGACTCATCATAAAAAGTAGAATAATCCAATTTTAATTTTGAATAAATGTCCTGAGCTTTCTCACGTAGACCATCTTTTGTCACAAGTGGAAAAACTCCAAGAAGCACTGGGGCTAATTGGGGAACGAGTCTTAATACAATTCTCTTCGCTTCTATGTCTTCAAAATAAGAATGTTCCAATATTGAATAGATACTTCTATCTATTCCCATTGACAATTCAAACAGATGTGGTAGAACCTTTGAATTATCTGATGGGTCAATGACATAAAGATTTTGTTTACTTATGGCACTGTGTCTTTTAAAATCGTAATCTGATCTATAATTGCACGCAACTAATTCTAGCCATCCAATACTTGTTTCAACTTCGAAATCAAAGGCCGTGGATGCATAAAATGCTTTTTCGTTATCTGATAACTCCCTAAATCTAGTGCGTTCCATAATCATGCCTGTCTTACTGTAAAACAGAGTCAGAAGAGACATATAATAAGCTACGAGATTGTTTGGCAAATGACCTTCTCGTACTGCGTCTTCCGCATTTATTGTCTTGAGTGAGTTCTTCATGAACAAATTAAGCCTTGTATCCTTAACCTGTTCAAATTTTGATAAATCATTTAATCTGTCCGGATTGCAAAACACCTCAATTTCTGCCTGGTAGAATTCCCTCAGCCTCAACAGACTCTGTCGTGGGGCAATTTCATTTCTAAAACTTTTACCAACCTGCGCAACTGCTAACGGAAGTCTTCCTCTCATTGTCTTAAAAATTCTGGGGAAATCTACAAAAATTGACTGACACGTTTCTGGCCTGAGAAATGCCTCTTCTTTGGAAGGACCAATTTCAACTTTAAACATCATACTGAATCTGTCAGAATCAGCAAAAGTTCCTTTACAATTGGGGCATTTCAAATTATACTGTTCTATTATTTTATCAATTTCTCTCCCAGAAAGTAATTCTGGAATATCCTTGCCTGTTTTTTCAGTAATGTATCTATCTGCTCGAAAAGTAGCACCACAATCTTTGCACTTTATTATGGGGTCAGTAAAATTATCAAGATGACCCGAAGCCACAAACACATTCTTGCTCATTATCTGTGAACCATCAATTTCTATCATATCATCGCGTCTCAGTAATTCTCTTCTCCAGAGTTCAAGGAACTTGTTTTTTATACCGGTACCTGTAGGTCCATATTCCCAGAATCCTGCATGGGCATCAGAGTATATTTCACAACTGGGAAAGTAAAAACCTCTTTCAAGTGCGAGTTTCATTATTGTGTCATAAGTATTCATTTTTCTTATTTCTCTTAGAATCTGTCATTCACCATGCATTTATTCTTATTTCTAAAAAATATCTGAAAACTTTCAAATGAAATTTCTTGCAGGTCAGTAGTACTACTTTCTGAGATTAAGTACTACCTTTAGATTTTTAGAATTATCACGAATTGAATCAATGGGAGTTTCCATGATTACTGGTAAATCTTTTAATGAATTTATATTAAGTATCGTCTTTAACCCTTCGATACCAATCTTTCCAAGACCAATATGCTCATGACGATCCAGATGTGAACCAATATCGCCCTTAGAATCATTCAAATGAATAAATTTAAGAACATTGAGGCCAACGATATTGTCAAATCTTTCAAAAAATTTGTTACATGCGTTTGCAGTCTTCAAGTCATAGCCTGAAGCGAATGCATGACAGGTATCCAGACATACACCATAAGTCTTGCTAGATAGGATGTCAAGAATTTCTCTTAAATCTTCAAGCGTACTTCCTATGCTATCTTTCTGACCTGCACTATTTTCTAATAAAATGGTAACATTCAGTTTCCTCTTAAACTCGGATTTGTATTTATCGATTGCCTCTTCACAACTTTTTAACAATTGCTTTGTACCATTATTCTTTCCCTGTCCTCGGTGGCTTCCAAGATGTATGACAAGATATTCAATACCTAATCGGGAACATCTTATTAATTCATTTTTGAAAGAGATCTTTGATTTTTCGTATATCTCATTATCTGGGCCTGAGAGGTTGGGTAAGTAAGGCATGTGAACTGTAACAGAATTTTTCTGAATCCCGCTTTTTTTTAAGTTATTTCTAAATGATTCAATTTCAGTATCTATAAGTTTCCTTTCTGCCCATCCCCTTGGATTTCTTGTAAAAATTTGAAAAGCCGTGCATCCAATATTCACTGCATTTGAAACCGAATTTTGTATTCCTCCAGCTATGGAAACGTGAAATCCAACTCTAATATTCAATTGCTTGTATGTTTGTTACTAGGATATTAAAGATTTGTATTTATTTTTATTACAGTAATTTGTATTAATAATCCAAATCTGAATTGTCTATAAAATTGGGATCGTCTGAGTTGGCAAAGTACCCTTTCTTACAAGAGGCTTCAGATTACATACAGGAAACAAAGTTTGATTTTGCAGAGTTTGATCGTCCTGAAATGATCCACATAATTAATAGGGCTGTGGAAAAATTGGAGAATGAACTTAAGGGAAAAATTTATTCAAATTTGGATGAATACGAAATCGAGATTATGACATTTTTGGTTTCACTATTACTCATAAAATCCATTGGATTGGAAGAAGTATCAAAAAAATGCTCCTTATTTGAAGCTATGCGAGTAGAAAGATTCCTGTCTACAGATTTGAGCATTGAGAGATCTCAAAAAAAGAAATTGCTTGTTCAAAAGATCTTTCAAGAGTTATTCAACATCAATATTGATTTCGATTCTACATCAAGTATCTTAAAGCTGAGCATTCCTGATTATCTTCTTAGGGCATCCAAGATGCATGAACAGGAATGGAAATTGATTAACAGGTCAATAAAAGATGGATATGTATATCTTGATACTGATGAAGCAGTAAGATTAATTCGAAATGAATTAAGCAATCTAATTTACACTCGAATAAAAAATATGAAAGTCTACGAGGTGCCAATATTAATAAAATCAAAAGCAGATGAATTAAGAAAAAAATATTCAGGGCGCTACGTTTACCGAAATCAATTCAAGATATTGGAGTATCCTCCGTGCATTAAACATGCTATGGAGATAATAAATAAAGGTGAAAATCTTCCTCACTCTGCTAGATTTATGCTGGCAACTTATATGCTGGCCATTGGTAAAACCGAGGAAGAAGTTATCGAAATATTCAAGAATTCTCCTGACTATAATGAGAAAATAACCAGATATCAAGTAGAGCATCTTGCAGGAAAGAAAGGCAGTCACATAAAGTATTCAGTACCGTCTTGCGACAGATTAAGGAGTGAAGATCTTTGCTTTGCCGTTAAGGAATGCGAAAATCTAATAAATCCGATTCAATTTGGAAGAAGGAAATTAACATAATTGTATCAAATTGAATATACAAATGAAAATATTAAATTTCTTAAGGACATATTTAGGAAATACTATTTTGAGAACAAATATTTCCCATATCTCTATTCAATAGAAAAAAGAGAGTTTGGATACAGAAAATTTGATTCTCTCGTGGTCAGACATCTTTCTTTTAAAAATATTGGCGAACTTGAAGCAGAATTAGTGCGAAATGTTCCACTGGACGTATATTATTCAAATGCATACTATGGGTTCCCCTCAAATCCTATCAGTGAAAAACAGTGGGAAGGTGCTGACCTCATATTCGATATTGACATCAAAGACCTCAATATTCCATGTTTTCATGAGCATACGTACTACATTTGTAATTTGTGTGGGTTTGTAAATTCAGAACAAAAACTATGTAATAATTGCAATAAGGGGAAAACCTATGATATTTCAATACCGTGCAAAAGGTGTTTTACCGCTATAAAAAAGGAAGCAGCAAAGTTGCTTGAATTCTTGCGTTACGACCTCGGAATAGAGGAAAAGTTTATAGAGATATTCTTTTCTGGAAATGCAGGATTTCACTTCCATGTAAACGATCCTAGTATGAGAAACTTGGATTCTAATTCAAGGTCTAATGTTACAGACTATATCATCGGAAACGGTTTTATGTGTGAAAGTATAGGCGTCCGAAAATATCGCAATGGGTTTATGATAAAGTTACCTAAGAGTGGTATAATGAATGGATGGCGAAAAAAAATCGCATCAAGCTTGGGTATAAATCAAAAATCAGAATTAAAGCTGAAACATTTAGTTGAAGCAAGTGGAGGGTATGATGGATTTAGAAACGAAATTAATAGAATTACTAAAAAATTTGGAGTTCATATTGATAGTCAAGTTACTAATGACATTCATAGAGTTTTTAGATTACCTGGCAGTATTAACGGGAAAAGTGGTTTGACTAAAACGAAATGCGATGATTTAGAATCATTCAATCCAAATAACGACGCATGCATGTTGGGTGACTCTGAAGTTTACATTAACTTAAAGACCAAACTGAAAATTAACTTAAAAAATAACAATTTCAAATTGGATAACGTTTTAGAGAAAGTTCCCTCTTATGTCGCGGTATATCTGGTATGTAAGGGATTGGCTACAATTTCTAAAAACCAATAACAATATAAAACGACTAATAAAAATGGCGAGAATCGTCAGTTTGTATCAAATGCGCCCAGAAATTTTTGTTATGCAAAATAATTGATAATAAGACAAAGTATAATTATTATTATAGGCATACGTTTGTTAACAAGTTAGAATTTGAGTGTACTTATTGTTGACAACGGATCTCCTTATGTCAAGGATATTACTTTGTGTTTGGATAAAATAGGACAGAATCATATTATCAAGAAATATGACGATGAAATCTTAGTTTCGAATTACGGGAAAGTAATTCTGTCGGGACGTCAAAAGAATAAAAAACAAATCAATGCTGTCAATTCAAAAATTATTAGAACTTGTTTTAATAATGAAACCCCGCTGTTGGGCATATGTTATGGAGCAGAAATTATTGCTCTTACGTTTGGTGGTTCAATACAAAAGACTCATTACGTCCAGGGGTTGAACAGAATTAGCATTGAAAAGCCTATCATGTTATTAGAAGAAGGATATTGTAATGTTTATGAAAGCCATTCATATGTTATCTCACATTTGCCAGAAAATTTCGTATGTATCGCAAGTTCTGATTCATCGAAACATGAAATATTTTGTCACGCCTCAAAAGAAATCTTTGGTACGCAGTTTCATCCAGAAAAAAGTGGAGAATGCGGTATAGATCTGATTCGTAATTTTGTAAATTTGTAACAAGAATTTTATTTTCCCTCGGTATTATCCTAACTATTGAAACTAGATAGTGAACATACGCTTATTCTTCCATTACTGGATAACAAGAAAGACCATGTATGTCTTCCATTAGCAATTAATGTAATTTTGAGCTATTGGGGTGAATATAATCTTGATAGAGAAGCAGCAGAAAGATCAAGAAAATATAAGGATATCAAAGGTCCCATCTTTATCGAGGGCATTGAAATTGCAGAGACTCGTGGATTTTTAGTGAAAATATTTAAGAGCAATCTGCAAGTCCTAAAGAAAAAAATAGATCAGGGTATTCCTTCCATAGTTATAATGCCAGGCTTAATGGAGACTATTCAACATGCAACTGTGGTCGCTGGATATGATCCTAGAGAGGACAGAATAATTACTTATGTTCCAGAACCAGATACTGTGGGCTCCATACCGGAAAAAAAATTCTTAGAGCTTTGGGAACAAGATGGATCTTTGGCTATCACAATTATCCCTAATGATATGAAGAACATCAATGACGAAGACAATTCTAATAAAGGTCCTACATACAAAATGTGCTTCGAAGCTGAGAGATTACTTTACACCGGCAGGATAACTGAAGCAATTGAAAAATTAAGGAAGGCTATTGACATAGACAAGAGTAATGAACTTGCATTAGATATGCTAGGATCTATTTACAACGAAATGAAATCTGATGAGGCAAAAGACTTTTTTGAAGCATCTCTTAAATTAAATCCAAAATTTTACTTGGCTTATCGCGGCATCGGAAATTATTATCTTAGAAAAGAAAAATATCTTCTTGCTGAAAAATATTATTCATTGGCAATTTCTATTAATCCAAATAGATTTGGTCCCATCTATAAGAACAGAGGAATTGTTAGACTAAAGTTAGATGACAATAAGGGTGCGATATCGGATCTCACTTCTTATCTTGACCAATGCCCAAACGCCCATGATAAAAATAATATTGAATTGGCAATAAAAGAACTTTCGTCCAAAATCATGTGATGTATTTAAATTAGGAGATGTGGCCAGTGCAATTATCTATTTTATCGTCTAGGGCTAATTGTAACGTATCAAATTTTTTAGAATCAGGACTTTCCGCACGAAATAGCTAAATGAATGATCTAATTATATTGAGTGCGTTATTAATACCATCAAGACCATCGGCAACCTCCTTTACTTTCAGAACGTTCTTCAGATAGGATTGATCATCTAATATCTTATGAATTGCTTCTGCAATATCATAACCGTTAGTATTTGAGCCTCCAAGTCTTATTCCAATTTTCATTCTTTCAACTTTCTCTGAATTCCCCAGCTGTTCTCCATGATTTTGAATTGGTATTGTAACCATGGGTTTTCCTTGTTCTATTGCTTGTGATATTGCTTCATGACCGGCCCTAATCACAATTAAATCACTCAGGGCAAAGATTTCATCCCGTACCGGACACCATTCATAATACCAACCTGTAGACGAAATTTTTCTTGGTATCGTATTTCCATTTGCTTTACCTTCAGATATAATGTATTGTATGTCCTTTCTATAGTACTTTGATCCCTCTATGATTGTTGAAATCAAATTGAGACGGGTTTTGAGGGGACCGCTGATATGCATAAATACTATCGGTCTGTTCTTGTCTAGATTTAGAGAGTACATAACTTTATCTATAGCGCGATTGTCTCCGTGCCACTTTGATGTTGTAAATCCAATATAGTGCATTTTCTTTTTTACAGATTCCAAATTCCAAATATTGTGTTCTGCTATTGTGTAAGGTGGTGGAAGATCAGGAATTAGCAATTTTTCTGCCAAACTCCACACATTTCCAAAAAATTCGCCATTTAATTTTTCGAAAACTCTCGCAAGCTTGAATTCTCTGATTCTAGGTGATAGTAACAGCTTTATCTGATTAAGAATAACTATTGAAGGGATGTCTAAAATTTTTGATGTTAATAATGGAGATAGCCTTGAATCTGAAACAACAATGTTAGGATTGAATGATGAAATGTTTTTTGTTTCTTGGGAAATTTGCCTTACAAAATTCGTAAGCCATAGCGGTATATTTGCAATACTATTTTTTATTGAAAATCCCGAATTACTCCATGCAAATTCTATAGGCGGTACCTGAACACACTCATATCCGTGATTATTAATATAAGATACTGCCTCACCATATGAAGAAAATTTTATCGTTATGTTATCTTCCTTAAGATGTTCGGAAATAGAGAGTAGTCTACTGGCATGACCTAGTCCCACACCATATGGAGCTAAGTATGCCCTTGCCATAATTTTCAATGTTGGCACTTTGTTATATATTAAATAGATTCATGCTCGAGTTAAATACAGTTTAGATAGTAAATGCGTATTAGAAATGAAGTTGGATTTTAGAAAGACAATTTAAATATTTGTCAACTTAGCTTAGGCATTTTCAGCATAAATTTCTCTATTGGGTAATTTTTCTCTAAATATTAATGAACAAAATGTATATAGTTTTGATTCAGGTAGTAACCAAGCGTCAGATGGCGCACCTGCCTTGTAGCATAAATTTGTAAGATATTCTCTAATATTCCATTTCTGTTCAACAGGAACTTGGGGGAGAAACAAACCAGAACCGTACTTACTTTCTAGTATAAGCCCGTCCCTTCCAATAACTATCTTGCTCAGAGAGAGGTCAGTATTTTCTAAATTAATTAGAGAGGGTTTGGTTAACACGGAGACTTCAAAAATTATTTCATTCAGTTCTTTTTCATTGATGGCAATGAAACGAGGATCTTCAGTGGCGGCATTTATTGCAGCAACAACTACCGACTCGTAAATATTCTGTGGTGGAGATACATAACCAATGCAACCACGGAGATTTTTTTCGCTGTTCATTTTATTAACATGGTAAATTGTAACAAAAACTCCTGCCCTTTTGTTACTATTATTGTTATAGTTAATTATTTTCTTGTTTTTGATAAATGACTCAACAGATGTTCTTGCTAGTCTTACAAGATGAATTCCTTCTCCGGTAGTTATATCCTCAGTGGCCATAAATTTTACACAGTTGGAGATTTAAACAAACGCAATACTATTCATGTAGCAATTCGTCGCCATATATGAGCTTCATCTCATCAAATGTTAGTTTTCTCCCACTTGACATCTTCTTCAATGCCGCCTCTTTAGCAGTATTCAATAGCTCTAGATTTTCTTTTATGCGCTTGACTCTTTCCTGAGAGCTTTCATATTTGAAATCGCGTTTATCTCCAACATTCCCAGACCTTTTTCTAAAGCTTGCCTGTCTGGCACGTCTATATTCTATTGCATTTAGTTGGGTATTCACCATTTCCAACTTTGCCTCTGCTTCTCTTAATTCACTTCTGGCTTTTCTTCTTTCTTCATAGAGACTTTCTCTCAAATTTAGCAATTTGTCTAAACTCCCCTTTAACTTGCCTATTTTATCTCCTAATTCGGATTTTTGTTGAAAAATAGTATTAATTTTAGTTTTGAACTTGTCATACTGGATAGAAATTGTTCTATAATCATCCTCTTTTTTGTGGATCAACTTTAGTGAATGTAACCTTGTGGCCATTTCTCTTGAGCGGGCGACTAGCCTCCTTTCTTCATCTTTAGTTAGTTTTTTCGTTTGAATATCCTTTTCAATTTGATTCAAGTTTCTTGATAAATTTATCATATCAAATCTCTCTTTTCGCAACTTATGTCCCGTTGAATCGTTTGTCTTTTCATCCAAATTTTTCATTTTATTTCTAATTTCCATAAAATTATTTTTAAGTTCTATGAATTTTGTATATTCGGATTCCTTTATCTCGTTTACCTTCTTTAGCCGAGTTCTTAAATCCTCCAGATCCATTCTTTGCTTATCGATTTCTTTTTTGGTAGATTCGATTGATTGATTAAGTGATTCCACCTTTTCTTCTCCAGTTTTCTGTTCTTCGAGAAGTGTTTTCTTAAATTTTGTGAGGGTATTTAAATTTGAATCAACATACTTACTTGATCCCTCAATACTATTGCCATTCCTTTCGATATTTGCAACTATGGACGACTTATTATTGGCGTCTGTGCTATGGTCTTTTAACACTTCTATCGTGATTTTAAAATATTCAAAATATATCTTTTATCATTGCTAAACTATGATTAAATTTGGATATATCTTTATATCCGATTAGTGAGCATTAAAGTTAGTCGTATGGATGAATTTGAAAAAGATTTTCCAGACTTTGATTGGAAAAATACACCTGCCTACAAACATCCAGGAGGAAAAGACTGTCCTTGTCCAAAACATGAATACATTAGAGAGCAAATTAGTGTAGCAAAAAATCTTTCTTCTAACAGGGACCCAAATTATAAGCATAGGGGACAGATTACGTTAAAGTTTTGTCCGGACCACTACAACGTTTATTTTGATGAAGTCATTCCTTCAATGCCTCTAAAATATAGGCTTATGACAAAGTTTGCATTAAAGATACGGGCTATTTTGATACAAAGGTTGTCTTACATGCAATCAGATCAATGTTTCTATTGCAAGTTTGGTTCAGGGGGATTTGACAGAAAAACCGAACTTCCTCCTGTATAACAGTAATTTATCTGAAGCTTGCAGTATATTCTTAATCCAGTTCGAACTGAAACTAAGTCCAAAACCCAGTATGTTTCTTAAAATTAGCGAAAGGTAAGGAATTCTGGATTTCACTTCAGAGCAATATCCTGCGTAAAAAGCATTCTCTATTTCCTCGTACTTATTATAATCCAATCCTAAAAGACTGCCAAGAAACGATCCTATATCCATACTTCTAGCAAAGATTGAATCTCTTTTCTGTATAAAAGCCAGATCAGTTCTCAACACTTGTCTTGAGAATGTTACAAGATAATTTTGAGATTTATTGTCTATGAATGAATAACCTGACTTGTGCAGCCTCCCTGTGATAATCCCGGCATTAAATGCTAATGAAGAGTTTCTTCCGTTTGTCAGAACTTGATGCAGATTTCCTCCCGCAATGAAATCTTCGATTAACAAGGTACTTGTGATTGATATTAGCGATGGTGTCGGTATACCTAATAACCGTAATTTCTCCCTCATTTCAAATCCCTCGTTTAGCGTCATTTTGCTTCCTAGTTCTGGAGGAGCCGATGGATGTGCAAGAAGAATAGAGAGTATAGAATATGAAATAACAAGAAGATAATCGTGCAAATTTTTACTTAACTTATTACGTTTGACAACAACTTTTTTACCATTCATCTCGACAATAGATATTTCTCGTTGCCAATTTACGAAATACAATATAGTACATTATTGGTTTTATGAATAAATACATTATCAGTCGTTCATAAATGACTACTTTCTATAAATGAAAAAGGAATACTTTGTTGCATCATACCTAAGTCAAGATTTGGTCGTTAGTAGTGGACCGAGTGGGACTAACTTGATTTTTCATGCTTATATAGTGTAATTAGATTACGAATTTTCGTCTGATTAACTTAGTCTTTTTGTCCAATTTCACTGAGAAATCTGCGGGATAGAATAGATATTAAGCTTGTTAGCATTCATCTTATATAATATTCCCATATGAAGCAAAGTGAAATGTCTAAATTTAATAAAGTGCAGACATTTTTGAATATAGCGTACTTATTTCTCTTGCTCACTATCTTCTATCACAACGGTGGCGCCAGGAATATCCTTTACTATATCCAAAATCTCTTTTAATTGATCTTGCCTCACGTTTTGTTTAAGCTTTAGAATGACCTTCATTTTTCAATTTCCTTTTTTATTTCGCATTTGTGATTGCGTTTAAATCTCAATTACCATTTAATTATTTCTTAAACTAGCGTAACTTAGTTCTGTAAGTTAGATCTGTAAGTTGCCGTATCATGTCCATAATTCCAGTAGTCCCTCTCCTTAGGCGGCCTTGTATATTATATCTCCATTTAGCCTATTAGATTTCAAAGACTATGACTGTAGAACAAATATTGCAAAAAGAAATTGAAGAATCCAGGACATGCCTTCATCGAGAAAATGAGGAGACTACATACAAACGGGATCTTCAAAAAAGGATTGAACTATTAAATTGGACTTTAGAAAATATGAAGAATCCTAATGTCTATATTTGTGCCCTTATTGAATCTAAAATGAATGAAA
>JBKPGB010000079.1:0-4806 GCA_046729135.1 Thermoproteota archaeon
GTTGATGGATCTCTTCACCAAACCGCAATTAGAGACAGTGCATTTACACCAGCTCATTGGTGGTTATACAGCCACTTTATAGCCCTACCGTTAGGTTGGGGATTTGTGGCAATGTATGACAGAAGGGTACCTGCATTAAGAGGACCTGGCAACTCAATGAACACTGGTTTAAAGATAACCATCATAGGCTATCTTGCAACCATGTTTACAATTGGTGTAAATGAAATGTGGCACTTTTGGTTTGTGGAAGAAATATTCGCAGTCCCGAACCACTGGATGTTTAACATGGGAGTTGTAGTAGCTTTCATGGGTGCTCTTGCATATGTAGTAAGAGTATACGCACGCATGGTAGAATTGGGTGCTGAAACTCCAGGAAAGAACCCATACGTGGCTGAGATGTACAAGCTTGCACTTGAAGGAAAGCTGTACAGCAGAGCTATTCCATAAGCTGATTGTGACAAAGCTGTCAACAAAAGCAGGAAACGACTTACTACCTTTTTTTTCTTTTTTTTAATTAAGCAAATCAGTAGATATTTTACTATTACTATTATACTAATAAGGGTCCTAGATAAACGAATATTTTGTTGATGGTACGAAGCCATGAAATTGAAAATATTCTTATATACAAAATGCGTTATAGAGATGATGTCTGATAATTCTGCAGTTTCTCTTCGAGTCTACGAAAATGAAATTCAAGATAAAGACAGAAACATTGTAAGAATTGATCCAGATATCATGCACATTTTAAATATATCTGACGGTGATTTTATTGATGTTATTGGTTCCCGAAGTGGAACCACGATAATTTGTCTTTCGTTGCATCCTTCCGATAAAACTAAAGATAAAGACAGAAAAAAAATAATTCGAATTGACTCCAAAACAAGAAATTTGATTGGTACTGCAATTGGAGATACTGTCACTATAAAAAAAGCTATTCTGACTGAAAGAGGAAGCAAATCCACAAGGCCAAATACCCACGATGTATCTGATGAGGCATCAAATTCCATAACAATGACTGGATCATGCGTTAACTTTGAAAAAGACCGTCCAAAGATAATGGAATTTCTAAGGTCGCTAGAGAAAGAAGTACATTTGGACAATAATTATTGCAGATGTTATACTAGTGGCAAAAAAACACTTGGGTGGGATTTTTTTGAAATTTCTGTAGATTCAAGATTGGTAAAAAAATTGATTGAAATACACCCTGAAATTAACAAGCAAGAATCTGCAAGCTTGGAAGAACGATTTGTTCTGTGGCTGCATGCAAAATTTAAGAAAAGCAAGCTTAATTATTACCTGAAAGTTAACGAGATTCCTTACGAATCTGTAACCGGATTTCGACTAAACCCTAATGATTTCAGAGACGTTGAAGATATGGAAAATATGCGCTAGACCAATTTTACTATTCCAATTTAAATTGAAGATCCCTGACAAAATTCAAGAATACCTGAGTGAAAAAACTGATTCAGAACTGGCTCTCATAGGTTGTAGGGCTGATGACACCAATACTAGAATTTCGTATGATTGCTGTGAATATGATATCGCTGTCCTTGGAGAAAACGATATGGGTTTGGGTAACAAAATCACGCAGGTTGGAAATGACACATTGGAATTTTTAGATTTTCCAAAATATGATCATAGTGAGATTTCACTTTTGAATATGGTAAAACTAAAAAATAAGACAAGTAACTTGTTGGTTTCCCAGGATAAGCACTCTACTCCAAAATCAGACATTAAAAGAATATTTATTGCCGCAGGAAAACGTCGTGCTGTTGATTCTCTCTTTAACGTTTCTAAAATTAGTCATACAAAAGCAGAGTTAAATTCGGCTTTGAATCTAAAGATTGCTGCATACAATCTCATCGAAGGTATTCTTTTAACATCAGAGATTAGGCCAATGCCCATTCACGAATTGGACCAGTTACGTCAGCTTGAAGTCCATAAAGACTTCATCAATGAAGCTATTCAGCTTTGTATTGAATCCCTGGGAATAGAAAGGGCTACAAGAACCATTATAAATCGATCCTACAAGGCCTTAAAGGAAATTCTTAAAGAAAGATACGACATAGGTTTACTACAGTCAAAAATTGAATTTTTAGTGCAGAATGGGTTAATTGCAGATTGTTATTACTATATCGGGAAGCTAGTCTGCAATCATCTTGAAAAAAAAGATTATGCTTATCAACTCATTTATCACAAGCTTAACAGTCTAGCATTAGACCTGACAAGTGATTATGAAAATATAAACAAGAGATCTAAACTGATAAAAATTTACTGCAAAAACCTGTTGAAAAATTAAGTGACAGGAGCAACCAAAATTGGTTCGATCTCCTTTACCCTTCTTGCCCTTAATTTTGCCTTGTATTTCAGGTTTCTGGGCTTTGTTCTAAGTCGATATCCACAACATGGGCACCATAGTCCATCCCATTTTATGAAAATTTCACATATCTGGCATCGTTTTTGACCGCTTACATATCTTCCTGAACCGACCGGCTTTTGGGCTTTGTGACGTATACATATTCCTTTACAAGTCATCTTTCCTTCCATATATAAGAAACGCCTCAAGTATTTAAATATGAACATTAATTTTACAATTTTTTGAATTTTGCTAATTTATTTTATCAAATTTTTACATATTCGAGAAAATAAAATAAAAAAAGTATATTATTTTTTAACTAACATTTATAGATTTTGTCTGAAAGGCTTCATTCATTGTAAGATATTCATCTAGTCTCATCTTAATGTCATCTGGTTCAGTATCATCCATACCTGAAAATCCAGCACTAAATGAAATCTTATTTCCAGATACCTTCACATCATCAATTTCCATGTCTGCATATATATTTGCCAATTCGTCTACCCACTCTTTGCCTTCCTCGTCTTTTATCCCGTTAGTATCTATGGTTACTTTACACATCTTAGTCAGTCAAATTCACCTAAACAAAAGTGAGATTGGATATTAATAAAGTTGACGCATTCTATTGGCTAACTTTCCATATGGATTTAAACGTTAATTGCACCCTGGGTCACTCTGGGTCAAGCCTGTTCAATTCCCCAAAATTTGACAAGCTCTTTTTCAAACGTAGTGAATTGTTCATTGCTTAGAGGCTCACAGCAGTTTTTGTGGGACGGAACTACTTTCATACCCACTAATTTAAAATCTACCTCGTAGAAGTGAACCTTGGGACAATCACACATTTGCTACTGCTATTTGTGCTCCATACATGTCTTATTAGTTTAACTAAACTGAGATACCGATACTGCTGAGCTAATTAGCTTGTTCTGGCGATAGGACAGTAAAAGTTTATGAATGGATTCTAATTTATTTTAAGTATGGGCATCTTTCAGTTCTCATTATACAAACCAATCATGATGTTTGTATTATTTTCAACCATCTTGCTTTTTTCGCAATCTAGCCAGAACAATGCAGTAGCACAAGGCAATAATTTATGGTATGTTGGTGATGGAGCAAAAAAGGGCATGTATGTAACTTACAGGATCCAAGACCAGGATACAAATGCTGGCCGTCCATTTCTTATGACAATTTATTTTAAGGATCACAACGATACTGGAAAGTACTGGATAGCACCGACATTCGTTGTAGACGAGGGACGCGTAATCAACGGAACATTACACCTAAGTGACCTTGATTCAACTGCTTTAGGATCTTCTCAAATCCCTAAAGAGATGAATGAGTATAGAGCCGGCTATTCAAATTCTCTAAAATGGCTTTCAGCATTTGTTACAAAACCCGGTCAATCCCTAACTGCTCCATATTGGGGCAAAATCGCTTCAATAGGTGGCTCCCCTATTGCTCCTGGGGGAAAAGCGATAGTCACTGAACCTGCAGGAACTTTTAATACTACAGTAATAACCTGGCACAAAGGAGTCGACAACAATATCTGGATTCAAGATGACCTTCCATTTCCCGTAAAGGCTAAAACTTTTGCAGATATTACCACAGGCAATCCCCCAATCCAATTTGCGTTCGATTTACTTGCAAAAGGCCAGGGCCAACCAAAGCTACCAGTAAGCAAAGAAACAATTGCAGTACCGCCCCTAGAACAGAGGACTGAGCGGGGAACTTATATCATCAGGCTCATATGGGAACCTGTCGTAATAAAGACTGGTAATAATACCAAATTTGGTATAATATTCATGGACGATAAGAAAAACATTTTAACAGATGTGGGATATAATTTTGCCGTTGTCGACTCTAAAACACAACAACTCATATACGGAAAGGATGAGCAACTGGCACCCGATGGAACTGCTGTACAAAACGTAGTCTTCCAGAAGCCAGGACCAGCTACTGTAAAGGTACTGATAACAACAGCAGGATCAGGTGCCCCATCCAATTTTGTTGAATCGGGTAATTTTGACATAGTTGTTCAGTGACTTTTTTTTTAACATTTAACATCGATTATATTTTTTTAAAGTCCTTTACGGTAAAGCGATGACTCCAAAAAGAATGATCTTTCTAGCGTCAGGAATATTTGCAGCAATAGGAATTCTAGTAAGCGTAGTAATAGTAGCCATAAACGGTGGGTTTTCAGGTAGCGGTGGCGGTCCTTCAATTTTCAATCCGCCTACATCAAAAGACCTGTGGACAATAGGCAGTAACATTAAAGATGGAATGAATCTAACATATTCGCTGACAGCTACAGGAGAAATGTCAAATCTCACAGACTCGATAGTATCAATGAAGTTTCACGATTTAAATGACAAATGGAATGTAACTTTTGCTATCAAGAATGGAAGCACAGTCAGAGAGATTAATATGAATCTTACAAAAAACCAACTCCT
>JBKPGB010000080.1:0-1712 GCA_046729135.1 Thermoproteota archaeon
ATCAGTTATAAATGAACAAGTTGTTAAATATTTTAAGTCGTTAAAAGTAGAAAAAAAGATGCTTGATTATGTCTTGATGGGGGTTTCTGATGATTACAGGAAAAATCTATTTAATAACATTGCAGGCTTTAGGCGTGCAAGGGAAAACGAGGTTAGGTCAAAAGCAATTTAAAACCTTGTTGATACGGGAATTCTCCAAGCAATTAAGCACCGGCATTCTGAGAAAACAGAGGTTTTGAGCTGAAACCTTCTTGAATTGACACCAATCTAAAGATCAGTATTTGAATAAGGTCCGATTGCAAATTTTACAAATTTGAATATCTAGTTCGATGAGAGAAAATAGAGTTATTTAAAACCCTCGCAAACTTTACATGACTGGATTACTGGTAACAGTTCAATGAATTTTTCCCAAAATTACTGCGATCAAGATGACGCTCAGGACAACTATTGTTATCGCAAAAATTAGACGCCTGAATTCAATAGGATTCAATTTGTGTTCCTTCTTATTTACCTCACAGTTAATACCGGACAATTGGCTAGTCTTACAACATCCGAAGTAACACTGCCTAATACCAAACTCTTTAGTTTGGATCTCCCTCTTGGTCCAACAACAATTAAATCAATATGTTTATCCTTAGCGTAATCTGCTATGGCATGAGCGACTTTAATTGAAGCGATAATTTCGGTTTTGACTTTTACAATATTCTCTGACTCGTTGTATTTGTGTATTTTTTCCGATATATCAGTAAGATATGCCTGCGCTTGCTTCTTAAAATCGACTACATGACTTGGGGTTACAGCTTCTGAATTGGTCTGTGATCGGACGACGTAAAGGACTACTAGTATTGCGTTATAATCTTTGGCAATTCTAGTTGCATAATCGACTGCTTTATCTGCCGATTTACTGGATTCATGTATGGCTACAAGAATTTTGGAAAATGTTTTCTTTCTCACGACTTTATCCGTTATCAACTTACTGCTTTATTTTTGTCGATAGTTCCTAAAAAGTGATCCTCCAGTTTATACCATATAGCGTTAAAGCTTTCCATTATTTAGAATATTGCTATGTCTTATAACAAGTCTTTAGGATATTGTAGGGTACTGCGGGAATCCAACCCTGCATGTAGTAGGGTTCTACCGACTTGACATTTAGCTTTTTGTTAGCTTACGTCTTTTACTATAGTCTATCTGAAATCGCCAGATTTATTCAAGATATATAATTTCATCTTGTTCTTCAGGAAGATAATAATGCAGTAATCCATTTCATTTAGTTAGTTTAGTGGAATTGGAGATTTAGTAACAGGTTTCAGGTTTCAGAGCTTTATTGGGAGTTGCAAATTAATACTATTTTACCTGTGACCGACCCAGTTCCAAGTAATTCGTGGGCCTGGATTCCTTGATTCAATGGCATTCGAGCTGCAATTATAGGCTTTATCTTCTCGTGCTTTAGCAGATTAAATAGTGCCTGCAGGTCTTCTCGAAACCAGTCCGGTTTACGTCTTTTCAACGTTTGAATACTGTAAGGAATAACTTTTCTCCTGTCAGGTATCAAATTTAACGCAAGTAGATTTATCCAATTAATGACATTGGATACTATTTGATGTGTTCGACGATGTCGATTTTTCGACATTGAACCGAACCCATAGCCTATTAATCTGCCACCTGTCCGAAGTGTCTTGTAAGAGCGCATTAGCGATTTTGTGCCAATACCA
>JBKPGB010000081.1:0-39872 GCA_046729135.1 Thermoproteota archaeon
TGAAAAACTCTGTTTATGGAATCAATAAAAAACAAAAAATTAAAGATTATTTGAAACTTGAAGAGCGAAAACCATTAAAGTTGTGGACTGGAAAAACATTATTTGTACGCCACTGGGGACTAACCTTTTCTGATACTTCAAATTTGCTAAACTCGCTAGTTATACAAGGTGGTAAACCTGAACCATTGCGACTTGCTACTTTGGCCGCAAGGGCATATCGAAATTATATTAAATAGATTAGCATCAAATCAGGGATTTTAGTAAGTCCAATTATTGATGGCAGGTAATTTAATTCAGGTAATAAAAGATAGAGAAAAAAAATCATTGTTGCAGAGAATTGCAGATGATACTGAAAAAGACAGAACCTATTACAATCTTAATTGCCAGTTTACAAGGTTAGTTATCCCCATGATGGTGTTAACCTAGTAGAATATTATTGCAATGAACATTTACCAGGTGATCTAAAATAAAATGAGAGATAGACATTTTGTTGGTGTTGTAGATTTTCATGAAGGCGAGAACGAAGATGAAAAACCTAGACTTTGCAAACATTGCCAAGATTTTGGTGTCGTTTCTAAACTAGGACCAAGACAGGCAAAACAAAATGAAGAGCCTGGACCTGACTGGGATCAATTTATGCAATGTGCTACTTGCGGTACAATCTATGGTCTGTATGAAGTTAAGTCAGAGCAAATTGTACAACCTTTCGCACAAACAACAGACAACCCATTTGATGAACAAAAGTGCCAAGTAGAAAGCGCCCATAAGCGCAGAAACACAAAAGAAGGCAAAAAAGCAATGTTGAAAAAGCAAAGAGACAGATTAAGACCAGATCATAAAGATCCAGAAATTAATGAACTTCTAAGAATTTATGGAGAAGATCGTGTGAAAATTGTGCATGACAGTGATCCATAGATGGAAAATCTAGTCTTATGATCCTGGATTAAACATTTGACGCATTTTTATTTAGTATTCATCGTTAATTGAGTTATCAAAGGCAAAAACTACAGGTGTTTAGAAATTTCTAAGGATATCGTGTAGAAATGTTATGATCTCTTAAATAACTGAGCAGAGACAATGAATATCAAAGAAGATTTATATAGAAGAAAACTCTGTTAGGTGATGATGAATACACAAATATTTTTCCTGATAGCAGGTCTAGTACTTGCATTAGGATTAGTAGCAGGCGTAGCCGGAAATGTAATCATGACGTCGCAACAGGCCTTTGCAGACAATGAACATCAGGGTGGTCCAGGTGCACAGCCGAATTACGGTCAATGTAAAGAGATCTTTAATGAGAACGTATGCAAGAAGAAGCATACTGGCAGCGGTTAATTCACAATAACACCAAACTCTCGAATTAGTGTAAACTACTCCTTTCCTTTTTTTTATAACTAATCAGTTGTTAATTTTATTTTATAAAGTCTTAACTTAACTGTTGTCGTTCATAAGTCAGCTGAATTGTATATTATCAGCTGAACTGTATATTTATCATAATTTGAGTTGACTAGATCTTATATTTACTGATCCAAGAATATCTTAGTACGTCTAAGCACTGACTGGTGGATTGGTTGTTTCTTGTTCATGAGCGGTCAATTCCACAAGTTAAAACGCTAGCGGTTGGGAATGATGAATACACATGAGAATCCCAACCGCTTGCGGCATATTTCTATGCAAGGTTATAAGGGCTCTTCAAAAGATTTATGTTTTTGTAAGTAGGCGAGAAAGGGATAGGACACACCATAACGATCCTGAAACAGGGAAAATTCAACAACATAGTGAAGAGAACGTACGCATAGCATATGATCCCGACCCTTGATAATTCTTATTTTAATTTTAAACTAAGTTATATCACCTTTTTTTCCTGCAGGAATGTAATCCCTTCAAAACTTCTCTCATTAAATGGGAAGGGGCTGACTCTAACATCCTGCAGTTGTATGTTTTATTTTATGTAAGAATATTGGTGTGAAAAACATTTAGATAAGATTACCTAACTAGTCCGGTTTAAAGAACTGGCAAGATATGAGGGTAACTCAGCTTCTCACCAGTCCTAGGAACCGTACACCTTCATAGTCAACAAAGTATAAAATAATTTAAACACGGGTGGGATGAGTAACACTGAATCCGAGTAAGAAAGATCCCCCACCGCGTGTGATGTATCTTCGCTATTTTTATGGACAACAAATTATAAGAGAATTCTACTGGTGGGACCAATGTCAAATTCTGGGAAAGCAGTCCCACCAGTCGAATGAAGCGGTTAATTAGAATTAGACAACAAAGTATAAAATAATTCAAGCAACTAGTGGTTAGATTGTGTTTAAGCGATGAACAAGAAACAAGTCCATGTTCCACTAGTTGCTTAATTTGGTCTCGTCATAACTTAAATAAAAATAGAATGATGAAATCTTCTATAACACGCAAGCTAGTTATTCTAAAAATATAAAATATAAAATATAAAATTTATTTCGACCGGTGGGACCAGTGAACTCTTTTGATGAACGATCCCACCGGTAGGCTTGATTTCAGATCCAAATTAAGTATTCACAACATAATATATGAATAGAACTGGCGGCACCAAGTTAGTTACCTGTGAATAAGTCTATTTTTCGTTAATACATACTTGATAAAATATCCGTTCTAGAATTCTTAGTTCACTATGTAGTTTATCGGCCTCTATGATTGAATAGGTCTGATTTATTGCTAGTATAATTTCATTCATTTTATTTTCAATAAGCGCACAAATCTGAACATTAGGATCTTTCATATGTTCTAGAACCCAATTTATCAATTCAATCCTTTTCAAGTGATCTCGTCTGTAAATAGTATCGTTGATCGGTCCCTCAAGTGCCCTTTTCGATTCCTCAATTTTTTTTTGTAATATTTTTTCTGCAATCATAGTCTTTGAAATCTAATTAGGCTAAATAGTGATTATAATATAGAAGGCCATTTAAAGAGAGGGACTACTGGAAAAACTGAATTAAAGACTTTTTCACTTTACTACGTATGGAAATTCTTATTTACAAAGAATGCACATTTTATATAAAGATTTATTTTCTTCCTGTAAGTGTATAGATTTCTATAGTACAAATTCAATTCCTGATTACTTTTAATAATTCGCTTCCTTAGACTTTGACACAGATTTTGGTGTATACCTTATATATGCGTCATAAAAAATTTCGTTTCCGTGTCCTGTGACTGTGTGTAAAAAAGAGATATCCATTACAGCCTTTGTTTCATTCTCCAAAAAGTTATTAATATCCTGTTCAAGCCCGTGTGGTTCATATGACCTAAAAAATTTAATCCTTTCCTTTGGCATTATTTATTATAATGGAAATAGAAGAGGAATATATCAATATTATCAAACACCCAGGCTTTCTGCCTTGATCGCCTAATTTAGAGACCCTTTTAATATCAATGTCAAGATAAGAAGAATATTCGGTATGGACTACGCTCTATTCAATAATTCCTTTTCTTTTTCTTTAACTATTGGCTTTACTTTGTTCATTATTATGTGGTGAAAATTCTTCGTACTTACATCAAGGGTAAAAATGATGACGAAGCACAAATGATTTCTAGAATCAGTTATGGGTATAGTTATCCTCAATAATTTTTCATAACTAGAGCATGTATAATCGATTTTTCCCAGTATTAACTGCCATCTGATTCTAGTATATTGCCTGGTCACGGCGGCAAGTGCATATTGGGCAGTTTGCTCTTCATTTAACAATGGCTTAATTCCTTTTCTTTCGGAGGAAGCCAGTATTGTTCCATGATGATCCACAATAGCTGCAAACCTAATGTTTTTGTCAGACCCAGTTATTGTTTCGCAAAATGATTTAAAGAAATTTGTCACAGGTAGAAACTAAAATTTCGGTGTAATAAAGTTTAAGGCATCCAATAAATAGTAATAACTAGTTGGGTCTTTATCTAGACTTTATTCTGTAGCATATCCAGTTCTTAAACTAGTAATTACTTTGTCAATTTGTAAGATGTGCCAGATGTTGATATGAAAATTAACTGTCAGGTCTCTAATGGTTGTATCATACCAATAAAGAACCCATCAACCGATTCTATTTTTCCAATCCAGTATGTAGTTCCAGTGGAAGGGATAACTTGCGCCCCGTTGTAAATTTTTGTATTTCTCATAAATATATGATTAAATTCGTACTCTCCTTCTACTAGTTCCTTCGAATTTGGTGGCTCTTTTATCTTATCAAAGACCATCTTAAACTCTTCTTTAGCAACAGAGGCATGTTTTAGAGATGAGCTTTTTATTGCTTCAACGAATATTTTTCCTATTTGTTCGTAATAAGTTTTCATCCCAATCATCAGTCCTGAGACAATCGTTCCATGCACATTGAGGGTTAACGGTATTTCACCCTTTTCACTGGGATTTATGATACCTGCAAATATTTTTAATATTCCTATCCGTCCATCAAATTTACTTTTATGTCTAGATTCAGAAGACATAACTGTAAAGTTTTTGCTGTTCCTGCTTTAAGAAGATTCTCCTATTCTAGAGTTTAACTTTCAAACCGTAATTTATGATTTGATTCGTATTTTTGGATTAGCATACAAGTATAAATCAAAAAATAAATAGGATTTTTCACAAATAATTATCAAATACTATGCATGACTTGACTTCTAAAAGAAAACTTGCAATTGACTTGGATTCTGTTCTTGCAGACACTATGGTCGTTTGGGCAGAGGAATTCAATAAACGAAAGAATTCCAGGATAACCAAACAAAATATCATTTCATGGGATATTTCAAAAATTCTTAATATTTCAATTACGGAGGTTTCGGATATTTTTACGTATATATGGGATAAGCGATGGGTGGATATTCCATCGACAGAACCTTCGATTGGTAATATAGTATCTAATCTTCACAATAGAGGATTCAGAATCTCCATCTTGACAAAAAGATATAGATCATCTGTAAGCAATGTTATAAAATGGTTAGATTTACACAAGATTCATTGTGACGATCTATTGTTTGTGTACGATGATGCACCTAAGACAGATTATCCATTTGATATCCTAGTTGATGATGCACCGATAAATTTCAGTGATCTCGTGCATCCTAGAATGGGCGTACTATTTAACCAACCTTGGAACAAGAGCTTTTCATGGCCAGTTAGAATTAATACTTTGAGTGAAATCATTAATATCATCTAATTTAATAACTGAATCATGCAAAACAAGTTTAAAATTACTGTTTTGAAGGGAGAATTCATTCTCTGATATTTTGAGCAAATGATCTTCAAGGTCAATATTAACTTGTTAACCTTGCTCCTACTGTTATTTGTAATTCATTTTACTAATTCTACTAAACAAACATAAAGTATACTCAAATTAGATGCTATAAAATGGATCAACGCGTTATTTCGGGTAGTAGGAAACTTTACTCAGGAAATATTACGGTCAGATCAGATAAGTATTGTTTGGGAGATAAGGTCGTGGAGAAAGAGATAGTTGAACATCCAGATTCCGTAGGAATCATTGCATTAGATAATAAGGAAAATATAGTACTCGTAGAACAATTTCGAATCGCTACAAAAAATAGTTTGATAGAAATACCCGCTGGTAAAATTGAGAAAGGCGAAACTCCTGAGGACGCCGCACGGCGTGAAATGAATGAAGAAATAGGATACTCCGGAAAATTAACACCGCTGTTTCAGTGTTATCTTGCTCCTGGCTATGATACTGAAAAAATGTACTTCTTCTTAGCGTCAAACTTGAAAATATCCAAAAAAAGACTGACACAGGATGAAGATGAAGAAATTAAGGTTAAACGAATTAAATTAAGTTCTGCTCTAGAAAAATGTATTTCTGGAAAAATAATAGATTGTAAAACTATTGCTGCAATTACAATGATTTCAAATTCAAAAATAAATTGGTGAAGGGAATTTGGTCAACAAAGGATTAATATCCTAAATGAAAAGGCTATAAATAAAACAATGATGATAATACTGTTATGTCTCAAATGAAGTACAAGAAATTATCTGGAAATGAATTAGAAGAGCTTGTTAGGGGAATGAATGGATGGGAGTTAAAAGAAGGAAAACTGCAAAAGTCTTTTAGATTTTCAGATTTCATTGAAGCATTTGGCTTCATGACAAGAATTGCCTTGGAAGCCGAAAAAATTAATCATCACCCAGAGTGGTCAAATGTGTATAATGCTGTCACAATTAAACTAAGCACTCATGATGCAGGTGGAATTACGGATTATGATGTCAAGCTAGCAAATACTATAGACAAGATTAATCACAAGTAGATTAACAGGAAATCATTTATTGAATGAAAAAATAATTTTGATAATATTTAACAGAGTATTTCATGTTTATACCTCTTTATGTATTTCACAGATTGTCGCGACTTGTAAGTTTCTACTATAAAATGGATGTCAAACGAAATACATGAATTTACGGGAAACTGGAAACTTAGAATTACGTATGCTCCCTTTTATACATCTGCTATTATTTGAGTACCATATGTTACCTGATTGAAAATTGGAATGAAAGTAAGTTCTGCACGGTACAGTTTACGTCGACGAATTAGAAAATATTTTGTATTTTCAAAATTTAATCATTATATATTATAAAAGTGACTGAACCTTTTAGCTTAACGTTAAAAAATGACTGAAAGTAACATTTGATCAAACATATCAGACACTAATTAGATAGGGTACTATTAGTTAGAAACACTTCTTGCATTAACCAATCACAAAATTTTTTTAAATTTTCATCAATTCTACACCAAAGGTGTATTGAACCAGGTAAAATTTCTATTCTCCCTTGATCAAATAAAATCTTTAGCCCCTCTTTACCTTCATACATGTAGGCATCCTGAGGTGTAATGTCACCTAAAAATTCTATAGCTTTTTGTTTGATAACTTCTCTAGGAATAGGAAACCTTTTCCGGAACTTATCTACCACCAGGCCCAAATTTTCTGTACCATAGTGTTCCACATCGTATATTTTATTTGGATCTGGAAAATGTAAGTTTAAGATTACGTGATATCTTGATCCTGTGAATTGTGACAATTGATTGACTAGCTGATAAGCAACATTGGGACTCTTTTTTAAGGATTCTTGAATTTCTTTATTGTGATACCTAATATTAAATTGCAGCTCTGAATACAAGTTAGAAAAACTCATCTGTTAAGCAGAATGATTGAATTTCTTATATTATTGTACTGTATTTAGTGTGCAGGAAAAATGAAAAATATCCTAATTGAATATCATCTAAATTTTATTCAATATAGCCCAATGATAATTAGCCCATATTAATGACACTTAAGTCTTAATTACTGATGTTGTGATGTTATCCTATGTTCGCAACCGATTCGAGTTCTGAACGAGCAACAAGCATTGAAGATTACCAAAATACTTGTATGGAGTTTATAAGCGACATAAGTAGGGACTATAATGATTGGGTGGATAGATATCAATTAAGCAATGAAGAATCCTCCAAAAGAAAAGAGACTATCGACAATGTAGTTAAAACCACTAATAGTTGGATAAGAAATTTCTGTAATACAATAAAGAAGGTTGACATAGTTATGAATGACGGTATAAATAAAATGGCAGAAAATACTGCCAGCTATCCATTTCATTTTGAAGTTTCTATTAATTCGATGAAAAGATATGCAAAACACGGAAGTGGGACAATACTTTTGAGAGTAAACGCGATGCCTCGAGAGGGGCGAATGGTAAGGCTAGGAAAGTACAGCAAAAATGAGCTGTTTCTCATATCATCAAGTTCTACAGTATCATATACAGTAAGTGACGAGAGTATGAATTCTGTTGATATCTTGGATGACTACATTACAATTGATGCATCAAAATGCGAAAGAGGCAGCATTATATCCATCACAATAATTGTGGAAGAAGTTAAAGATGACTATGTCTCTGAAAGTAGAGGCTATTCAACAGTTATCATGATCATTTGAGTTACCAATTAAAGAGAGAAAAATTTAGCGAACATTAAGAATATGAATTTCACGATTAAAACAGTCAAGTTTAAGTCAGTTATCCGTAAATGAATAAATGAAATTTTCAATCTTACCTTGTAATTTTTCTGAAAAATATTGCATATGAAATAAAGAAACAGTTAAAATAAGCAATATTTTTTTCATCAATATAGATGCGACGGTCGTCCAGTTTGGTCTAGGACATCAGATTGCCAATCTGGTAACCCGGGTTCAAATCCCGGCCGTCGCAAATAATTTTTTCCTACATTTTGTCATTATATTTTATTTATTATTTCCATCATCTGATTGTACGCGTTCTCTGCACTATCTTTCCTCGGAAGCTGAATTACCAGCAGGTTTTCCTGAGAAACGATTTCATTGGTCGTTGGCGCAATTGCAATCAAACCAGTTTTTGCTAAAGCTTCGAAGAATTGAGGCATTTCATTGGCATAAAAAAGATAGTTTTCATCAAAACCGTAATCAAGGTAGGTCATTAGTATGTCTACAAAAACATGCCTTGAATCATGAAATAAATCCAATAGTACATCAACTGCCAACTTTTTACCAGCGACTTTTCTTATTATATCGTCATATCTTTTGGAATTGATGTAGATACATGGTATTGCATTCCCACTGTAATCAATTAGCGACGCATCATATCTATGCAAATTCTTTTTAAAGTCATCAAGGCTATAAAAAAATCTCTTGGGCATATTGTAGAATATGGTTAATATTTATCCAAGTTATTTATTTATTCAAGTATTCACTTATTGATTAATCTGCTGCTGGTTTTTCTATGACGACAAGTTTCATAATCTAGGCTTTGATTAGAAAAAGATATGGTCAGTTACCCTAGTACTTTCATCATCTAAGTAATCAGCAAAGAGTAATCTTCATCCCAATTTCAATACAAAAGAAAAATTAATAACATTATCCTTGATCTAAATTTCTTGATAATGGGTAATCAGTTCTATTACACCATAATTTAAATAAAAAAATTTTGATAGTTTATCATGTCATCAGAAGAATTAGTTTTAGAGAAGATACTCTCTACTGGTTCAAACGGAATAAAAAAATCTGATTTAAAAAAACAATTTACTTCATTTGACCTCGACCAGACCTTGGAGAATCTAGTTAGTGATGGAAAAATATGTGTTGATAAAAAGGGTTCGGCATACTATTGTTGGACACCAGAGGTATATCTAAAGTATCTGAATAATGTAGATCCAAAATTCAGAATTTTAATAGAACGTATGAAATTGATTGAAAGAAAAATGGATAGTCATTCAAATAGCCTCAAAGATGCAATAAACGGATTGATCGAGATTCTAAAAATGGAAAATCCAGATTCTCAAAAAGCACTAGTCAATCTTGATAATTTTAAAATTGAGTTTGATACCATTCTGTCTAGATCAAACAATTCAATAGGTTGGATTGAGCTTGGTCACGTCAGAAATGAATTAAGCCAAAAATTTGATTTGGGTAAGAATGAGTTTTATGAACTTGTTGAGCAACTAGTCAATACCTATCATAATGAATACGAGCTATCCACTGGAGGCAGTGAGGGCGTGGTTGTCAGAGGTTTACTCCATGGATACGTGAGAGGAATATGAGATTGTATCCATATGGTCTAAAATTAAACCCATTTCCAAGCAGTCCTACACCTTCTTTTGCCGACAGTCAAATTCTTGGAGGAAAGACACACAAGGATGCGAGACAGGCTATAGTCACATGCATTTCTGATCTCTATTCAAAACTCCATGAAACAAAACCAACAGATAGAGATTTTAGATTAATAACGATGATTCAAGATGTCGGCTCAGGGAAGACCCACCTCGCATTTCACATTAAAGGACTACCTGACCTTGTTGATAATGCCGTAACATCGTACATTGATCTATCTCAAGTTTCTCCGAGAGACATTCATAACATTTATGATTCAATACTTGGAGGATTTAACCGTGATGACGTTGAGAGCTTAAGAAAAAATATACTTTATTTATTATGTGATAAAGCAAAAGATAACGGTAGATATGTGAGAAAGGCATTTAACTATGGGTTTTTAGATAGTTTGAGTGGTAACAACAATCTCAGAAATAGAGTAGAGGAAATCCTGAAAGGGAAACGGAAATTAAATTTTCAATACGTACCAGAAATCCTTAGCTCTGACTTCTCTGAAATACAGATCCAGATCATTAGGTCCCTAATAGAAGATAGATTAAGGAGTGACGTGACAAAAGTCAGATCGCTTGAAGGCGTGATAAATAGTTTAAGCTCAATCGCCGATATGAATCTAAAACTATTAAATAAATTAACAATATTTCAATTTGATGAATTTGATTCAAAAAAAGAATCGGTAGATTTTATTAAAGCAATAATTAATGCTCACATACCGTCATCTATTCTTATTTTGATACTCACTCCATCTTCATATGATGAAATAAAAAAAGAGAACTCGTCAGTCTTTGATCGACTCGAGAAAGCAAATTATAAAATTGACCTGGCCCGTTCTAATACGTTAAGTGAATTAAACGACATAATCTTTGAATATATAAGACATTACGATGAGAATAAACTTTTTACTTCCGATCATGAGAGTGACCTTGCAAGTATAATTAAATTAGTATATGATGAATTTGCAGACTTTAGAAATGTCAGATCAATGTTAAACATCTTTTATCATGCTACGGAGGAAGCGTCAAAACGTGGATCGTATATACTAGATGAATCAATAATTGATGATACTATAAAAAGTATCTATCCTGGATCTAAAATAAGAGGAAGTTTAATGAATATGCCCTTATCAGATTTTATCAAGCTCAAGATGAGTGTTAATAATAAGGAAACGATTGAAAATGACATACGTGAGGCCGTACGTAATCTTTTGACATTGACAAACTATGAAGGATATGTAAATGAGTTGAATTTTGACAATTCAATTGGAGAGGGAGTGGATATTACCTACAATGATAGTTACGGTTCAAAGATTGCAGTGTCAGTTGTTATTAAGGAAGAAGCCTCAAAAACTCAAGCTAAAATCTCAAATGCATCAAAATCACTCAATATCGTAGACAGACTTGTAGTACTAACAGGAGATACCAATCGCATGTTTGGTGGTAGCTCTAGAAATGGAAATAATGTTACAACGATCGTTAATATGGACAACGCAAAAATTGTTGACCTGATGTTCTTTAATAATAAATATAAAAATCAAGAAATTTTGAATGATGATCTCGAAAGAGCGATCACTCTTGCCCGCTCAATAAAATTGTGCTAAGCTTCTTGCATCTAGCCATCGACATGAAGCATTAATTTCATTACAATACTTTAACAGTACCATGTATTGGAAAATGATCACTGAAACCTGTATTTGGTTTCCGATGCTTTGGAATACGCCCATTATTTCTTAAATACTCAAATGTCATGGGAATTCCTTTTTGGGCCGGATGATATCTTTCGGGATCTTTTGGAACAAAATAATCATTAGAAAGATTTTCTCCAATAGTTAATCCTTCATTGAACACTCTTACGTTTTCTAGATTCATCTTCAATTTCTGCACACCTAACAAGAGCCCCCTTGATATTATAAATTGGTCAAAGAGGTTTGTAGAATTATTCCTCCAATGGTAATAAGAAAAGCCAGAAAGATTCCACATGCAATTATAGAGAGGTGCTGTATATTCCAAGTAGTGTTGTTTATCAGTTCTGTCTCTATCGGTATTCCTAAGAATTTCTAGTGTTTCGTTCAACTCTATAAATATCTCTCTGTCATTTTTGGCACGTAGAAACTTTGAAATACTCTTATCAAATGGGTCATCGTTAAAATCACCCATCAAAAGAATATTCTTATTCCACCGAGTATTAATCGTGTCAACATATCCTCTATCAGAAAGGATATCATGCGGCAAATACTTGATCTCTTCAAAGGGAATTTTTAATAGGTCGTCCACAATTCTTCCACAATTTTCAGCAACCATGCATCTTGAAAACTCTGTATCATATTGATCAAAGCCGCCTCTCTTCCCTCTTCTGGAGGGCCAATGATTGACTAAAACTGATATCTCCGCATTATTCTCTTTAACCCGCAATCTTGCCAAAAATATATCCCTCGTTGGATATCTAAAATTTATTCTGAAAGATCTAGTTTCAATGCATTGAAAAATATCTTTAGAATAAACGAGACAGGTATCAATCCCTCTGATATCAGAACCATCAATATACTTTGCTATTTCATAATATCCAGATCGCACATTCTCACACAAGTCTCTTGCAAGTTTTTCGGACTCAATTTCACAGAAACCAATCAAATCTGGAGGAGTGCCATTATTCATAATTCTCAGCGGTTTACTCATGTTCTCTATTTTTTTATTGAGAACCTCCCTCGTCCAACCTTTTTCTGGAATAAACTCAAGGTCAGTTGCTATTTCACTTGAATTAATGTCAAAAAGATTTTGTAAATTCCAAAACGCAACACTAAATTCCAATTACCGTTACTAACACCAATACTTTAGTAATAAGTTTTGTATTTGTTTTTATTATTCTGTCATCCAATTATTTTGGACTTTGGTTGTCCATGTATTCGTACAACTCTTATTCCAATATCTATTTATTAATGGATAACGAATTTGTTGATTGACGTTGAAGAGAAGCAGGAACTTTACCACTATAGTCCCATTATTGTTCCTGGCTTTATTAATGGCGCTTTTATCTATTCTTTCGTACGAACATAGCTTTCTTTCAGGATTGCCTACAAAATCGAGTGATAACAAAAGGTCTACCGATAAGGTAGTAAGTTTTATTTTCTCTGATGGTCTCAAGAGTCAATTCACGAATGCTAAACCAATTCTTGATAATTATGGTTTTAAGGCAACCTTTGACGTGATATGTAACAATGTAGATGAGAAGGATGGGTACATGGACTGGAAAGAGATTAAGATGTTGTATGATGAAGGACATGATATAGGTTCCCATAGCATGTCTCACGTTCGACTCACAGATCTTTCTAAAAAATCTTTGGAATACGAAGTAGGAAAATCAAAAAAATGTCTCGACAACTATGGAATAAAACCTTCAAGCTTTGAATACCCATTTAGTACTGGGTCGGATAATAAAACTATAGTTGACGTAGTTGCAAAATATTATGAGTTTGCAACCAGAGGAAATGATCCTCTCATGTTTCTGGGATGTGATGGAATGAAGCAATATGGTCAAAAGGATTGTAAAACTTATACCGACAATGGTACTCCGACCTACGCCAACAAATATTCGATAAGAAACTGGAGTCACGACTTTGAGAAAAAAGAGAATTCATATAGTAACCTACAGGCATTAGAGAGGTTCATCGAAGTTGTGAATAGCCAATCAACGTATAATAAAGATGGGACAATTGATGCCATACCAATAATAATGTACCATGGAATTGGTGATGGCAAAAGAGACTCAGACACCGACCTGGATCTTTTTCAAAAGGAAATGAAATATATTCATGATAACAAATTTAAGGTAATAACTATTTCGGACCTTGCATACAATGAAAAACACGATTATTTGTATATAAAGTACCTCGAATCAGAAACTGAATTGCCAGCCGAAAATGTTACTACCCCAACTGAAGTGCCAACAATAAACGCTACAACTAATGTTACTGGCCACTTGGTATCTGCAGAAAGAAATCACACTCTTGAAATAGTGAAGAAAGTATTAGGAATTCCATAAGGGAATTTCGGAACAAATCATAAGCTGCATTGATACTTTATTCTTCATTTAACTTTTGTTGAATTTTTTGTGGGATTGCATTACACAATAAAACTTAATTATGAACAAACTGAAATCTGAAAATTTTATGTCCTGGGATACAGGACATAGTGTCATTTGTGCTAAGCTTTTTAAAAAAAAATAGAAATAATCCTTCACGAGACTTAATACTTTAGGGTCAGTATCTATTACACAATTATAAATTCCATAAATAGTAAATTCATGATGAATCCAAAAATAATCATGTTATTTCTAGTTATATTACGTTCCTAGATCATTTGCAATATGAAATAATTGTATTTGAAATCAATGTAAATATCACAGATTTTCTTGAATCGTTAGTTCAAATATCTAAGGGACTTCCGACTTTGCGTATGTAATCAGACGAGAATACTAATTTTTTTAATCGTATATGAAAATATAGGTACTATAGTATATAAGAAATAAATGTAATGGTAAACGATGATGTCATAGATGAGGAGTACATTCGATTCTATTTGGCAAAATGAGGGTTACGATTATGATTTAACCTGCATGGAAATAGCCAATAAATTAAGCCAACTGGAGGAACTCTCATTAAAAGACATATCTTCCTTTATTAGAGACGCCTCATCAAAATATCACCTATCAAAAACTCCCAAATTTCAAGATATAGTAAAATATTTACCAATTGACAGTAATATACGAAAAACAATGATGGTTAAGCCTATTAAGACTGCATCCGGTGTGCTTGTAATTACGGTCATGGCAAAACCATACGACTGTCCTCATGGAAGATGTATATACTGTCCCGGAGGGAAAGAACTCAACATTCCATTAAGTTATACAGGAAAGGAACCGGTGACAAGATTGGCTCAAAAATTAGACTATGATCCAAAAAACCAGATAATCTCAAGACTAGAACAAGAGTGTTCAAGAGGTCATAACATTTCGAAAATAGAGTTAGTGATTGTTGGCGGAACTTTTCCTTTTATGCCTGAGGATTATCAACGAAATTTTATAAAAGAATGCTTTGAAGCACTAAACGGTAGTGAATCCGTCTCTCTCCAAAAAGCACAGGAACTCAATGAGACAAGTGACATTCGTTGTGTAGGCTTTACCGTAGAGACAAAACCAGATTATTGCAAGGAATCACACATAGATTTAATGCTTGAACTAGGTATAACCCGGGTTGAGATAGGTGTCCAAACATTAAGTGAAAATGTTTACAAGATTACTAACCGAGGGCACACACTTCAGGATGTCTATCAGTCGTTTCAAATCGCAAAAGACGCCGGATACAAAATTGTGGCTCATATGATGCCTGGATTACCCGGTTCTTATCCAGAAAAGGATCTCGAAGATTTTAAAGAACTTTTTGAAGATTCACGTTTAAAACCTGACATGCTAAAAATATATCCTACGTTACTGCTAAGAGATACTGGTCTGGCAAAGTTGTACAAAAAAGGAGTTTATAAACCGTACCCTGATGAAGTTTTTACAGATTTACTACTTGAAATAAAAAAAGTTGTGCCTCCATGGGTAAGAATTATGAGAATTCAACGTGAGATAGAATCAGAGAATATTCTTTGTGGTTATAAGAGTAGTAATATTAGGCAAATACTCCAACAAAAATTAAGAGATCAAGGGTTACACTGCAATTGTATTAGGTGTCGAGAGGTGGGACTAAAAAGATTAACAAATTATAGAGATATTAAAATATGTCCTAAACGAATAGATTACGATTCTTCAAATGGTAAGGAAGTGTTTTTGAGTCTAGAAGATGATGACAAAAATATCTTATTTGGTTTTTTGAGATTAAGAAAATTAGGTAAACCTCATAGACCAGAACTGAGAGAAAAGGACGGAACTCCATCAGCTATTGTTCGTGAGCTACATGTGCTTGGACAATTGGTAGATATTGGCAACGATGATGATTTTCTTTGTACTTCTTTTCAACACATTGGATATGGTTCCAAATTGTTACAAATTGCTGAACATATAGTTAAAAATGAATTTGGATTGAATTCTATTTCAATAATAAGTGCGATAGGGACCAGAAGATATTACAAAAAATTTGGATATGAACTAAATGGACCATACGTATCCAAGGAATTATAATGATATGAAGAGTGAAGTCATAGGTAGAGGAACTTGGGTTGATAAAATCGCTTCTACGATTATTAGTAGAGAACAAGAAATTGGAAGACCGCTGAAGCTGGTATCAGTTGAGAGTGGTCTAGGAGCATCTGGTTTTCCACATATTGGTAGTCTTGGGGATGCAGTCAGGGCACATGGAGTTTCCCTTGCCATAAAAAACTTAGGTTACGATTCAAAGTTAATTGCGTATTCTGACGACTTGGATGGATTGCGAAAAATACCCACAGGCCTTCCTGAATGGTTAGTTGATTATATTGGAAAGCCCGTTTCTAATATCCCTGATCCTATTGGTCAATGTCATGATTCATACGGATCTCACATGAGCAGCTTGTTGCTTGAAGCGTTAGATAGACTAGGGATAAATTACGAATTTCTAAATGCAGCAAAAGTATATGGAAATGGGATGTTAACAAACCAAATAGATATGATTTTATCAAATGCACTTAATCTTGGTAACAAGATTGAGGAGATCGTAGGCCAATCAAAATATATAGAATTACTCCCATATTTTCCAATATGTGAATCATGTGGAAGACTTTATGTGGCCCACGCTGAAAAATACATACGAGAGGAAAAAAAAGTAAGTTATATCTGCAACGGGACCAAATTGGGTAACAGCGATGTGAAAGGATGCGGTTATACTGGTGAAGTCCCAATATCAGTTGGCAAGGGAAAACTTGCGTGGAAAGTAGAATTTGCCGCAAGATGGAGTGCTCTTAATATAAGGTTCGAGGCATATGGCAAGGACATAATGGATTCAGTAAGAGTGAATGACTGGGTGTCGGACGCTATACTGAATTATGCCCATCCCTTACATGTAAAATATGAGATGTTCCTTGATAAGGGAGGAAAGAAAATAAGCAAGTCTATAGGAAATGTGCTTACTCCTCAGGTATGGCTACGATATGGAACTCCACAATCTCTTTTATTACTTTTGTTTAAGCGAATAACCGGGACTAGACAAATAAGTATTGACGATATTGCTACTTTAATGGAAGAATATGACATCTGTGAAGATATTTATTTTGGTAAAACGAAAGAAAAAAATGAGGATAAACTAATAAAAATAAAAGGACTATATGAATATGTTAATCACTTAAAATCAACTGATAATCCATCTCAACATGTTCCTTACATGCTCATGGTTCAGCAGGCATCTTTTTTTACAGGAGCTGATAGAATAAAAAAGATCTTTGATAGATTGCTAAAATATAAGGTTGCAACTCATTTAACTCCTGATTTAGAACAAAAAATTCAATTAGCATGTAACTGGTCAGATGATCACGTATCAACGCAAAAATTTGATATTATATTGACTGACAAGGAAAAGATGATAATCAGAAAGATCCTAGATAAGCTTGAAAATGCAGTAGATGGAGAATCGAAGCCTGACGCAGAGAAAATACAACAATTGATATATGAAACTTCAAATCAAAACGAAGAGGAACCAAGAAAAATATTCAAATTGATGTATAAGATGTTAATTAATGCGGATAGCGGGCCTAGATTAGGTGGATACATTACTGATCTTGGCTTGCATAGAACACGTTCTTTACTTGATTCCTATGTCACATAATATGGGAAAATTAGTCAAATCTACCAATCATACCACTGATCCATTTGCCTTTGCAGAAAACTTAAATGCAGATAATTCCACTAATTTTGCAAAAGCCGCTCATTTTTCAACTCGCCTAATTTAGGTCAATATTTTGGGGTGCATCGAGCTTCTCAAAACATATAGGCAAGACATTGAATCTAGTAATTGGAGGTTACATTTAGGTTGTCATTGGATTTCAAAAAAATGATTGAAATACTCCTAGAGCAGAAGCCAGATGTTAATTTAGAGCAGTTAAAAGAACTCATTGAAGAAAAAAAAAGAAAGATAGGTGCCGGCTACTTAACCGATCAGGGAGCCCTGTTCCTTGTCGCAGCCGATTTAGGTGCGTCTTTTGATAATGTTCAACGTACAAAACGAGGAATTAAAGATCTGTATATCGGGGCAAGAGATCTAGACCTAACCGTACGACTTCTCAGTATTTATCCTACAAGGGTTTTTACAAAAAAAGATACGAATGAAAGGATTGAAAGTAGAACTATTTCTGTCTATGACGCTAGCGGCAGCATAAAGGCAAGGCTATGGAATAATTTAACACACGTGATTGAGGAAAACAAGTTCAAACCAGGGGATTTAATCCAAATAAAGAATTGCTATGTTAAAAGTGCCCTCAATGGAAAACCTATAATAAATATTGGGGATGGTGGGAACATTTATCCCTACGAAGGTAATGATACCAGCATTCCAGATCTAGATGGTATTACATCTAATATTGATAGCGTTCAAGCGGAAAAAGAGAATGCGGTAATATCCGGATTAATAAGTTCTACTCCCAGGATAATAGAATTCTCTGACTCCCGAGGCGAAAGGAAAAAATCATTACAAACAATGTTATCAAATGAATCTGGTGATAGGAAACTAAGAGTTGCCTTATGGAATGTTGACGAAGATACTTTACCCAGATTTTTTCAAGTGAATTTTCCAATAAGAATCATTGGAGCGCGCATCAAAGATGGTAACTTGCAATATGGCAATGGTGACTTTGAGATTCATGGTGACGAAGGTACAATCATAGAGTTGAAGGAAAAACCTCAAGATTATGAGGTTCATACTATTCGAATAATATCTGATGGACGAAGTGATAATAATAGTGTGAATTATATTGGCGTAGATAAGGACAAAAACTTAGTTTATGTCAATCTTGAAGGATTAAAGTCGAATAATGTAAATCTGAATTCCGTAATAGACTGCACTCCTAGCAGGATATTTGGCAACATGGTATTTCTAAAGGAAGATTCGTATTTAGAATTAGTAGAAAATAATTCACTTCCTAGAATTGAAGAATGTGTTTCTAAAATCAAAGACATCAAGATAGTTGGGGATTCCTACATAATAGAATCAATTATTTTACAACAACCAAATACTACACAAGTTAACACGAAGAATGGTGAACTGGTTTCGGTCACCGATACCCTGATAGGAGACGATACGGCTGAAATGCGACTAGTCGGTTGGCGCGATAGCAGCGCTGAACTAGAAAGGCTAAAAGTTGGTGACAGAATAAGGATTATAGGAGCTGTATTGAATACTGGGCGGGAAGGAAAACTGGAGCTGACGCTAAGAAAAGATACTTTAATTAATAACCTTTTGTAATAGCAAAAAAGACTTTAAGTAAAGACATGTAATGACTGAATATTAATACTTGGATTTTACATTTCAGAAATCTTTCGGCTCGCGCTAAAGAATTCCATTATAAAATTATAGCTTCATAGGATCAATACCAATTGGAGAAAACATAGACATATATAGTAACGTTATTTGAAACTCATGACAAAACTAATTTCTAATTAGTAGTGACTTGCACATTATATGAAAAAAGATCTAAATAATTGGACAATAGGAAAACAGTGAATTGGACATACGAAAAATAAATCTCTAGGAGTTACTGAATTGCATACATCAACCTTCACAACCTATGCCGTCTCCATCAGAATCAAATTCGTGACGATCAGGTAATAATACCTTAAAGTTTTTGTATTTAATGTCAAAGCAACTCAACTTCGCGGAACTAATATTAATGCAAATGTCCGGATATGAAGAATCACACCCTTCGGGAGAATTAACATTTGATGAGTTCTGTGTCTGACTTACGTCGCCCTCATTCTCACTCTGACTCTGTTTCACTTCCTGCTGCTTACTTGCCTCTTTCTCACTCTGACTCTGATTCACTTCCTGCTGCTGACTTTGATTCTGATTCGCTTCCTGCTCCTGCTGACTTTGACTCTGATTCACTTCATGCTGCTTGCTTACATTTTGCTCACTCTTAATACCTTTTTCATCAGTGTATTTTTCGTTGTAATAATTCGCATTATCAAAGCAACGTACAATTTCATAATCGCCCAATTTGCCTCCTATTTTGTTAGCTAAATCTATGCAATCTCGTATATCCTCATTTTCATTCTTGTATACGGAAGAATCTCTAAATTTATCCCAATCCATGTTATCATCGTCCTTGTTTCCATTTCTTATGTCTTTAACAAGCTCTTTCATATCTTCATAATCTCTCCAAATTGCCTGTACAGCATAGGCGTAAAAATTAGTACTAACTATGGGAGAAATAACAACGGCAGTGATGATAACAAATAGAGAGCAAATTCTTATCAATATTCAAACCCGGTATAATGAAATTAAGCAACATCACAAATAAAGATTATTTATATTATTTCCATGACATAACGGTTTTAAATTAAAATTAAAGTCTAGTCTAAAATTTTTTTTTAATTAAAAAGCATAAAAATTTATCTATACTTAATATGATGAATTTAATTAAGTCTTTACGGGGAAGAGGCTTTAACATTATCTAACTGACCAATGTATTACTTCCTTAACATAAATGCAATATTGCAATTTTTTCTATAAAGCAAACCTGAGTATAATGATCTATTTATCGATAGCTACCTATCGTTCCAAAATCCTCTTGTTGTAACATACTGTCTTTCTGCATCATAAATATTCTTGTACAAGTTTTCATCATCGACATAATTACGGAGAATGCGAGCCGCTGTTTCAACACCTATGCCATAACCAGAAAGTACCGTCAATGCTTTTTTTCCAAAGTTGTTAATCAATGATGCTGTTTTCCATGCTCTTTCAAATTTGTGATTTTGCTCAGTATTGATTTCTGATCCCTTCAATTTATTCAAAATTATTTTTGAAAGTTCATAATCAGAGGAAAACGTGGTTGTAATCAGCCTCGAGCCACATCGTTTACAAGATATAGAATCCATTACCTCTCTTGTTTCAACCAATCTTTCCCATTTACCACATCGTATACATATGAGCCGATGTTTAGTTTTATCAAGTCTCTCCTTAATGAGATCTAATACTCCCTTCTCAATACTTAACGGATGAGACGACATTTTGGAGTGGTGTTCTATAATGCTCTGAGCCAAGGGAGAAAAAAGTGATAATTCAAGCCAGTGTATTGATATTTCTTTGTTTCTTATCCTCCGGAGAACTTCTTGCGTAGATTTTACATCGAATTTATCATGCATTAACTCTCTTATTGATTCTTTGCTTATTGGAGATTTAGAATATCTGTCATATATGAAACGAGCTAATCGTTTGTCATAAATTGCATTCTTATCAAGGAGACCAAATTTCTTTGATACCGTCCAGACTCTCCAATTCAGATTATACGTATTACTTAATGATGTGATTAGGATTGCCTCAACATCATATTCATCATAGAATATTTTTTCTATATTTGCTCTCGATAATCTAACTGACGAACTTAGCAGAATTCGATAGGGATCTGACTTTGTTTCTACTAAATGTCCTACATATGACGCGAGAAACGTTGAAAAAAGAGATGACAGAGTATTGTTGATCTTTGTACCGAACGTCGAATGGATCACGACCGCATTTTTGCTAACAACAATTTCTATTACAATATTTTTAGAATCAGGAATTATAGGAATTTTTTGCAAGCTGTTTATAATGTCGGATTCAAATTTAAAATTACTCTCATGGAGAACTTTATTTCTGAGCTTACCTACTTCTACCGCAGTTTCATAATCCACTGGGATCATTTCACCAACCCAATGAGGAATATTTATTGGAGACCCAAAGACTTGCTCTACATTTACCTGCATTTTATTATCATCCACACTAACTATTCTCCATTGAGTCCCTTTTAAGACAAATACATTACCCCGCTCTCCAAATTCTCCAATAAATTGCTGGTCTAGTGTACCTATTCTCTTCTTTCTTATTACATCGATAACTTCAAACTTTACCATATTTGGTATTGTTGATATATTTTCAAAATAATACTTATATGATTTTATTCTTCGTGTATAGGTTTGATTTTTGGGATCATATTTAATAATTTTAAAACTATCAAGTAAGACTACACATTGTTTCAAGTCAGAGAAAGGTAAGTCTCTAAAGGGATACGCTCTTGTTATAATTTGATAAACTTCCTCTAATTTTTTTGGTTCTGATGTTGATATTACAAATCCGACTAAATGATGCGAAACCACATCTAATGAATTAAAGTGAGGATTTTGTATTTCGATTGATCTCCTCTTCATTCTATTAATTATAGATAAGGACTCGAGCTCATCGTCGCCACTATTTGCTATTATCAATCCTTTGGCGGATTTAAAATTAACATGTCTACTCCTTCCGATCCTTTGTACGAGTTTTGAAACCTGCTTTGACGATCCATAATGAATTACTAATTCTACAGATCCAATGTCCAGCCCCAACTCTAGCGAAGACGTGCAGACTACAATACCCGTCAGCCCTTTTCTCAGTTTAGTTTCTGTTTCTTCACGTGTTTCTCTTGAAAGCGATCCATGGTGAACTTCTATTGGGATATCATTTTGATTTCTTATTGTAGTCCCAATGTATTCAGCTTCATCTCTAGTGTTCGTGAATAATAGTATAGATCCACATATCTTGTTGTCATTCAAATACTTTAATACGAATTTGGCTACGTTGCTTATGGAGCCCTTTAGATGCTTTACATCAATATCATATTTTCTAATTGTATTATCCACAAGAATCGAACACTTTCTACCGGTTCCACTGATAAAATTTGCAGCTTCTTTCAAATTTCCAATAGTAGCAGAGAGTCCTATTCTAACTACATTATGGGAACTTATGTTTTGCAGACGTTCAAGACTGACTGTTAAGTGCGTTCCTCTTTCATTGCCAATTAATTCGTGCACTTCATCCACTATGACCCATCTGAGATGTTTAAGATATGATTTGAATTTTTCATGCGTAAGTATTATTCCAAGAGACTCTGGCGTTGTTATGAGGATGTGAGGTGGTTTTTTTACTAACTTCTCTCGGGCTGTTCTTGTTGTATCTGCATGTCTTATTTGAGCATCAAGGTTTCTCTTTTTTGCATAATTGATTATTCTTCGAAGTACGTCATTGTTCAGCGCTCTTAAAGGCGTAATATATAATACAATAATTGCATACTCATCTATGAAGTTAGGCTTCTTGGCCCGCTCGTTTTCGACTAGGGAAAATATTGGAATTATTGAAGCCTCCGTCTTCCCAGAACCAGTGGGAGCAACGAGCAAACAGTTTTGCATTCGAGAGATTACTGGAATAGAAATACTTTGTATCTTTGTCAATTTTTGAAATCCTTCATCTCTGAAGGATTCTATGATCTGTTCATCAATAACACTCATTCAGCTTCTCGATTTTTCTGTATCTAGATCTTGATTTGTCTTAACGTTCAATTTTTCATATAAAATAGTTGCAAAGAGCCCCACAACAAATAGCCCAACCGCAATTTGAACCAAAATATCAAAATTCATTGATAACTAAACTAAACATACAATTCTCATTTATAAATCGATTGAAATGGGGAATTGTATTCAATTATGAATTGTATTTATCTAAAACTGTATTTCTCTAAAAACTAGCAACAAATAATGATAACCTAAGTGCCGTCATGAAGGAGCCATACTAAATTTACTGTCAATTTTGATATCTTGCTAGAGGATACTATACAACTCCTTAGGATATAAATTAGATTTTCCATCTATGATATTTAACATTGATAAACAAGTCTTCCATATCCCCCATTACATTATGGACATCGTCCACAATAGTTGCTAGAAAGGATGAAAAAACTTGCATCCACTATATCAAAAATTCTAATTGAAGAACATGGCACCAGTGAACTTTTGAACGGAATTGTAGACCAATTGTGGTTTCAATCGTTTGGTTGTATGTTAGGATTTGACTAGCATTCACCTGGACTGACGATGGTGCTAACTGGTGTACTGACTGAATTCAGAATGTTTAACATGTTAATATTCAATGCCATTTCTTTCACTTAGAGCATTCAATATTTAAGTCCGAATTTCTGTTTATTCAATATATAACTTGATTTTTTATGAACCATTTCAAAAGATAAAGAAGATAGTTTTTCTTTGGTCTAGAGCAATTAGAATAAAGTTTTTGCTTGCTTCAGTTATAGCGGTAACAAATGGTATTGCGATTAGTTATTGGAAGACTGATTACATTGATTTTGGTTACGCGTTGCTAACCTTTTTTGGAGTATTGTGTTTGCACATCAGTGTTGATTTATTAAATGATTATTCAGACTTTAAAAGGGGAATTGATACTAATACAAAAAGAACAAAATATAGTGGTGGAACAGGCGTTATTCCCGAAAATCTAATTGATTCAAGGTTAATTTATTGCGCTGGAATAATTTTTCTGATCATGGGAGGTTTGACAGGTTTTTATTTTGTTACTACCAAAGGTATTATAATCTTAATACTATTGAGCTTTGCAATTATTTCAATTTATTTCTATTCTACTAATATAGTAAATGCGGGTCTAGGAGAGCTTTTTGTAGCGATTAAGGGTTGCATGGTAGTATTAGGATCATATTATATTCAAAGTGATACCATTGAATTAACTTCTGTCTATGTAGGTGTGATTATTGGGCTTCTTTCTGCCCTTGTACTTTTAGTTACATCTTTCCCAGATTATGAAGCAGACAAAAAAAGTGGAAGACGAACTTTGATTATAGTCATTGGCAAAGAAAACTCTGTTAAGCTTTTTATTCTAATTATTGGGATAACATATGCAATGATTATTGGCGGTTCTATTTTCAAAGTATTGCCCATTTTTTCAACTATTGCACTTTTGTCCATACCATTCGCAGTTAAAGCAGTCCACAACTTGAGGAGATTCAATGATTCCGGTGAATTAGTTTCAAGTATGGCCAATTCAATAATATATTCGAGAGTTTGTGGAATACTATTAGCAATAAGCTTCATCTTATAAAAACAAAAGTAATTTTGAAATCATATTGTTTAATTAAGTGTCGCTACAAAAGGAGAATCGTCAATAATCTGACTGGTTGCTACTTATGAGAAAACCAAATCCAAATGAATCAATCTTTAAAACCAGACTCTCAAAAGTGCTGAGAACAAAAAAACTGGGAAAATCCATTTATGTTTTTAATGAATTGGATTCAACTCAGGATTATGCTAACTCTTTACCAAATAATGAATCACTTCATGGGACAACAGTAATAGCTAGGAAGCAAAATATGGGTAAAGGCAGAATAGGGAGAACTTGGATTTCACCGGAGGGTGGTTTGTGGATGTCAATAATCATTATACCTGACTTTAGTTTAGCTGATATTATATTTACTCAATTCATTGGATCACTAGCTGTGGTGGATGCCGTATTCGAAAATACGAAAATTAACTGTAAATTAATGTGGCCTAACGACATATTAATAAATGGAAAAAAGGTATGTGGTATTTTGACAGATGTTAACGCTGAAAATGAAATTAAAAAAATAGTAGTGGGAATAGGATTAAATGCAAATATTGAGAGTTCTTCGATCAATAATTATCTGACAGATGATAATTTAAAAGCCACTACCCTCAAGGAAGAATATGGTAACGATATTGATTTAATAATTTTAATAAAATCAATCCTTGAAAGAATGGAATATTATTACGATAATTTTCTCAGTTGTGGAAATACTTTAGAAATTGTAGATAGATGGAAGGAAAGATCTGATATGTTCGGGAAAAAAGCAATTGTTTACGACGGAAATCAGCAGGTAATGGGTGAAATTATTGATCTAGACCAAAATGGAGCCCTGGTGATGAAACTAAGTGACACTTCAATAAGGAAAATAATCTATTATGATAATGTTTCCTTACATTAATGGTAGTTTATACTTCATGGCTTTATTGAGTTGACGAAATATTCTAATTCTCTTCTTTTAATGTCATTTCATTCTCCTCTTCTTCATCTTTAATGTATTTTTTACAATGGCAGGCATCCAACTCTGTAATATGATAGACACATCTTGCCTTACTGTGCATATCCATCCAGTGACAACTCACGTCGTGACCGCAAATACAGTTTGTCATCATATAAGAATTTTAAATAACTATCTTATCCAACTCAGTCAACTTTGTTAGTCTTTTTGGGCTAATATTATTATCATGCATTCAGGACCTCAAGTGCAGCCAGTCTTAAATTAGATTTGCTTTGTTCAACTCTATCCATGCAAGAAAGTAAATTTTCCTTTCTTAGTTTTTCTCTTATTCAAATATTTAACTAAATAAATGTAGTATAGACTCTGCTAGAATAATCTTTAGCGCTAATTTATCTATTAGAACTTTTTAATATCTATTGTACTTTATTGTTAGGGGCGACTTTTTCTAGAAACAATGTCATTATTCTTCTCATAATAGCGATAATTGGTATCGGCCTTTCAGTGCTTTCTTATCAATATTCTTCCTTCACGGCAAATGAAATTGCAAATATTTCATCTCATGATGTAAGGTCCAATGCAAAAATTGAGGTATACCAACTTTCACGTATTCTTGTAAGGAGCATGGAATCTATTTCCAACAATTTACAGGGTTTGAGTAATTCAATATCTCTATTAGATATTAAAAACGATAATATTCAGAGGTTATTTGATTCAGCACAGGCATCAACAAGGGACTTGACTAACGGATATTATATGTTTGATATGAACGGAAACCTTATTTCTAAAACAAGCAATAAGACTATTGGCGCAAATTATAATGGTATCAAAGCAAATTCATCAAATCTCTTCTTATCTCCCAAGACAAGCAATACTACTTATTTTAGCAGCATCATTGATGTCAATAACCAATTTCCTGTGCTTTTCATATCATACCCAGTAATAAAAAGTAACGTTACCTTACGTAATAATAATACTCAATCCAATATGTCAAATTTTGAAGGGATAGTATTCACGACAATTGATGTATCAAAATTGGGCGAATTTTTACAGAAGGAACTTTCTCCAGAATTTGCAAGTAATGTTGGTTTAATAGATAAGAATGGGGTAATTCTATATTCAAAAAATAGAAATGTAGTTGGAAAAAATTACTTGACATCTGAATTTCAAGATCTTATTCCACCAGAAATCAAAAATGTCTACAATAACATATTGGCCAGCTCATTAACCGGAGGGTCTGGATTAAGAGATATATCGTTTAATGATAACATGACTACAATTGCATACCAACCAATTACGTTGGATGGAGACTTTTTATGGTCACTATATATTGGAACACCTCATAGTTTGGCATCTAATGTTGGTTACTTGATAAATCAACAAAAGAACTTCAGTACTATTGTAATTATTGTAGTTGGTTCTATGGCCTTTGGAATTGCTATTTTGATACTATCTTGGAATAAGAGATTAGAAGGAGCAGTAAAATCCAGGACAACGCAATTAAAGACAACAAATGAATCACTAATTGAATCAAATAGCCTGCTTGCCTCAGCAAACAAACAACTAGAGATACACGATAACATGCAAAAGGAGTTTATTAATGTAGCAGCGCATGAATTGAGAACGCCTATAATGCCAATATTGGGCGAGGCAGAGTTAATAGAAAACGACATAAGCGACAATGAATCTGCAAGAATAAGTAGAGAACAGATTTCATCGATAATCCGTAACGCAAAAAGATTAGACAGACTAGCCGCAGATATATTGGATGTCACAAATATAGAAGGAAAATCATTAAAACTGAATAAAACCACTTTTGATATCAATGAAATTTTATCACAGTTAGTTACGGAATATTCCAGGCAAATTGAAAAAGATGTTGCAAAAAATAAAAAAATTAAGATTTCTTATGAACCACTTCGTGTAATGATATTTGCGGATAATTATAGAATTACCCAAGTCATCTCGAATATAATTAATAATGCGATCAAATTCACGGATCAAGGAATTATAACTATTATAGGAAACGCAGATAGCGCGGAGTTAACTATAAAAATCAGCGATACAGGGAAGGGTATAGATAATGAGATTATAAATCGCTTATTTGATAAATTTGTGTCAAGATCAGAGCAAGGAACTGGCTTGGGTCTATTTATCTCTAAGAATATAATTGAGGCCCATGGAGGAAGGATTATGGGCTTTAATAATGAAAATGGGATTGGAGCCACATTTGTTATTGTTTTACCTTTAGACCTGAAATAGGCGACGTCGTTAGTTGCTATTACGTTTCAGCTTTTACCTTAATCTACATACGATTGATACGTCATTTACATTTGTGCCAGTGATTTTTGTATATAATGCAGCGTCCACCGTATCAAATAAGCTGTTACTGTCATGGTTCCTGAGATAGTTTGATATTTTTAATTTCTTTTGTCTTACTCTTAAAAGTATCCGCGGATTTACTACGGCTCCTGCGGCCAGAGAATTTCCATCAATGCCATCAGTTCCAAAGCTTGCGATGGAAAAATCCATATCATTATATAAATGCTCAAAATGTGCAGCAGCTGATAGTACAGCTTCTTGATTTCTTCCACCGATTCCTTTAATTTTATTTTTCAGATCAACTGTTGTTTCACCACCAAATACAAACGCGTATGGAGTTGATATGGAGGGGAAATCATCGACAAGTCTGAAGAGAAAGTCTCCAAGAGCGCCGGATTTTCCAGTAAATCTTGAGCCCAAATACATTGTCTTTATACCATTTTTTTCTAAAAATGATTTGATATTTTTGCATGCAATGTTGTTATTACCTATAATAACGTTCTGTATATTAGTAAAGACCGGATCGCCAGGCTTTGGTGTATCTCTTATATTTCCTGACACTCCATCATTAATTAGGTCCCTCATTTTTTTAGATACAAGTTTTTGATTGCTCCATAGCTTGTATTTTACCAGTATCTTTTTTGCGTCCTTAAAAGTGGTCGGATCCGGAACAGTTGGACCTGAAGCAATTACATCAATTTTATCTTCAACCACATCTGACAGAATCAGTGTCAGTACTGGAAATTTTTTATTAATTATACTTGCGAGTTTACCACCCTTAACTTTAGAAAGATGTTTTCTAACAATATTCATTTCATCAATTGTTGCTCCTGATGAGAGGAGCTTCATAGTTATGTTCTGCTTTTCGTGTAAGGTTAAGATATCTAAGGGTAAAGGCATAAGAGCTGAAGCTCCTCCTGATAGGAACATTACAAGCAAATCATTTTTTTTAATCTTTTCCAGTAATTTCATTATTTTTTTCGTACCTAGAACTCCATTGGAATTTGGTATTGGGTGAGCTGCATTTGTTAATGAACACATTTTATTTTTCATTTTGATTCCATAAGGAACCGTAATGCAACCTTCTTTGATTTTCCTATTGTTCAGTATCTTTATGAAGGCATCAGCCATTGATGCCGTTGCCTTACCTGCTCCAATCAAGTAAATCGATTCAAAAGATCTAAAATCAAAGTCAATTTTCCTGCCATTATAATCAATTATACTCAATCGATTTCGTCTCAATTTAACTGAATTCTTCATCAAGGACACAGGGTCAACCGCTCTTAAGCCAACCTCTACGGCGTCCAGAGTTAAACTTAATGAATCAGAATAATTATTTTTTAATATCTTTGATTTATTTTGTAATTTTAAATTCGTCATAAAATCACAATTTACCTCGTGTTTTAAAAGAGTATTACTTTTTCCATCAGACTATACAAGTAAATAAATATTTTGAGTACTTGTGCTATTCCAGAAATATTGTAATTTTCTTATTATTGAAAGACTTTGTTAATAATATCTCTAAGAATCTAATGTAATAAGTCATATTATTATTGAGGTATTTAATAGGTGTAGCTCAGAAAAATCTTGTAAACATTAATGAATATTATGAGAGTACAGATAAAAGATGGTTGCGGATCTTCGCTTGCGTGGGATGATTGGTAGGAGAGGTTTGATGTTCGTATCCTACTACGGCAAGTCTCGGGCTTTTATATCTAATTATCGGTCTTGGAGAGAATATGATTCGGTGGGGAAGACGGCTGAAGTAGCGTCTTCCATTATAAGCCATGAATCAATTCATCTTGCATTAAATAAGTTCTCTGTTAACGCCTCGGATAAATTAGACAATCTGTTTGGAAGATCAAATTCATGGGAAGTTTACCCACATGGACTCGGTGATTTGAATAAAATCAGAAAGGGCAAACACAAAATATAGGAATGAAAGCATTTTTGAGAAATATCAGACAGCCATTGTGAATAATAAGTACAGAGAAATAATAATGATTAAATTGTCTTGTGTAATTTTTGGAATGTATGTCGGTTTACTTCACGCCGCAAGATGCTAATAGAATTTTGCCAGAAGTAAAAAAATTATTTTCAAGTATTACTATTCAAAAAAATAAGGTGATTAAACTTCAGGAAGAATTACAAAGAATGGTTAATGATGGGACAAAGTTCACTCCTTTCATAAATAAAAAAAAGGAGCTAAATAACGCTGTTTTTAAACTGTATCAAACAATAGCAGAATTGGAAAATAAAGGTGTCATGATCAAAAGTGTTGACGAAGGACTCTTAGATTTTCCATCCTTGAGATTTGACGAAGAAGTATGGCTTTGTTGGAAAGAGGGTGAAAATGAAATAAAATTTTGGCATAGAAAGGATGAAGGCTTTATGGGCAGAAAGCCATTGGCAACTGCTAACATAATTGATCGCTAGTGAAAGAGATTAACTCTGAATTAAAATGCAAAGTGTTACCAGTTAATTAAACTAGAAAAATCAGCTTTCTTTCATCATACGTTTCATCATATGTTTTAATTCTTAAACAAATACTGAACAGAATTAATCAATAAATTTGTAAAATATAGATCTCATAAGATTAAAATGCTTTAAAGCGTAAAAGCACAAAGTACTAGATACTATAGGGCAGCCCTAACATCTATACATTTGTGTCCTGTGGTATACCTATATATTTATGATAGCAATACTAATGTATGCCAAGGACTTCCATAGATTTAGAAAAGCAGATGGGAAAAAACATGACATTCGTTGCTAAACATAGCCCAATAGGAAATAAAATAATTATCATAGTTCCGAAAGAACATCATCCAACAATTCGAAAATTAAAAAATCCATTAAAGGTAACTGTTGAAGAGATAATCGAATAGCAGTTAATTATTTATTATCTATTTCGAATACATACTTCCATTGATTAAAACTTATTTTTTTACATTGGCATTGATATCGGGACTAGTATTTTCTTTTTTGTTTGGAAATATTTCAATATCTAAAGTCATGGCTGAATCGGGCGTTGGAAATGATGTGTTCAAGGTTGTCGTAAGTCTTTATGGAATTACAAATTCAACGAAAGACATCGTAACAATTGCCCATGTCGGCGGTCAGGCAAAGGTTAAGTTATTTAGTCCGGAGGATCCAAAAACAGAAGGCTCTGATAAGGTTTCTTATGTATTCACATTTCCAGGTCTGAGCGTAGAAGACGGAGAGCGGTACAACGTGTGCACGGTGGGAGCAGCCGATCTTAAATTAAAATGTGAACATGGAAACAACTCTCCTTTGAATAGACCGGAATTTGTAGACATAAACGTTTCAGAGAATTCTAGCAAAAAGGAAAAGTAGAAACTTCATACACCCGATACCAAGATAATTACCCTCCCATCAGGCTTCCGAAATGTATCTCGTGTTATGAAACTGTTAATAATTATTTTTGACTGTAGTATCCAAATGACAATTCCTGAGGATGTTAACAGTCGATCAGCAGGATTTTTTGGTAAAAGAATGCTTTTAGTAATAATAATTCTCGTTGGAGGCCTAGCATTTGGTCTCTGGTACTTTTTTATTTTCAATTCAAATAATGTCGTTGAGAATAGTGACGTCTATCTTCCTCCCAACTGTTATTCGGTAAATGGAAAGCAGATATGTCCTCCTCCTAAGTCATAGTCGTCTTTTCTGTTCAGATATTCCAAGGAAAATTATTTATTTTAGATTTAACAGAAATATCTACGAAACTACTCACTGCGTCCAAACTCGACAAAACTTAAGTAATTCTAATTCTCTTCAAATTTAGCAAAATGGTATTTAGATTGCGTATGGAGGTCTAGTATTCAATGTCTACTAACAAGAGGATTGTTAGCATAGTAGATGATGACGTCTATATTGCCCAACTCTTTCATGATGCTTTGTCCGAAAATATTGATGGAATTTCAGTTTTCTCTTTTAACGATCCTGTCAAGGCGTTTGAACACTATACAGAAAACAAAGAGAACTATGCTTTAGTTATTTCTGATCTAAGAATGCCAGGTCTTAATGGATTAGAATTACTCAAAAAAGTAAAGGATTCAAATCCTAAAGTAAGAACGATATTGATGAGCGCCTATAATTTTGAGGAAGAAGAATTGTACCAAAGTTATATGATAGAGAAAGTGATAAACTCGACTATTGAAAAACCTGTCACGATGAATAGACTACACCAAACAGTAAGAGATGAATTGAATGCTTATCAATCGGCCTCTCAGCAAAAATGACTTCCTTGTATAAAACGCTTTGTTGAACACACGAAATGTTTCAAAAATTCCAGTAGATTTTTATTTCACTTCTTATTTTTGTCAGATAAAATTACTTGCGTTGTGGGAGGAAAAGTTGTGCTTTGCCGGGATTTCTTTCGATCCTCCCATGAGTTTAAGTTTTTTATAATATGTTGACTATACCAATGCAAGTGTCAAGGCAAATGCCAAGAGCACGCGCGTGGCTGGTGGGCCTTTTCAGGATTGGCCCATCAGTTTTTAATAATCCAAAGTACTATAAATTATCGTAACGATATTTCCTTTTTTTAGTTCTTGTTTAATATCCAAGTCTTGCTCTTGCTCTTTTTCTTTTCTTAGTTTCATAAACCCAAAAACCACCTATTTTGAAACCTAATATAATTCTGGACTGATAGAGGATGAATGTAGAACAGAGAAAGAAATGGTATACTGCACCAGCACTAAAGGAGATAATGAGAACAATACAACGTAAATACAACATCGGCCTCTCTGATATTTGCCAAGAATTGCCACATTACAAATTAATTTTTAAAATGGATGGTGTTAACCTACTTGAATACTTGTGTGAAAAACACAAAATACAGATATCTAAATAATATTTATGGTCTTGCTATGTTAATCCACGATGAATTAATTAAGATAATCCTAATGTTACCTTCTAAGAATACAGATATTTTTACAATAACGTTCTAAGAAATACGAATATTTTTATATCAACCATGTATAAAGAAGTTAGCAATCAACAACTGATGGGAGGAATTTATAGTTTGAATGAACAAGAAACAACCAATTTCCCACCAGTTGTTTGAGTTTGCATTGTGGTTAGGTGTACTACATACTATAAAAGGGCTTACGTAGAATGTTATAAGAACATACGAATTAGTAACGTTATTCTCTATGAAACTCTGATTGTTTTATAAAATAATCGTCAAATTTCTGTATGGTAGAAAATTTTATATCTAGTAGTTGGTAAAATAATAAAATGAACTGTCCTAAATGTGATCATGAGAATTCTACGAAGACTCAGTTAAACAGGTAGCAGAATGTCCTTGTGGTTGTCATAATGAAACCCATTTATTCTAATATTTAAGGTCTTGATATGTTTCCATGCTATTATTTTAGAATACAATGTCAACTTGATGAAGGTTGCCGCTGTATCGACGGACTTTCTAGTCTCTGAAAATTAATACTCGAGTATCTTCGCAAGCTACTATTAATTAATTTCGTCCCTCCAATAATTGATGCAATCGAATTTCAATTTGCAAAAAAAGTATAGTTAAGATAGCATATTACAAATAAAACTTGATTTAACCTTTATGTTCAGATTTAAACCAATCCAGAGCTCAAATACATTTAATCTCAAAAATGTCCTTCAAGTTATTATCTTTACCATCCTAAAGATTTTTCCGCTCCTTGGTTATAGACATACTCTCTGTCGTCATCGTCATGATTAACGAATAAAGCAAATTTAGCTGTCTCGAGCATTTCTATATCAACATCTCCATTTCCGCCTGCAAAAAGAGGCAGTCTACCTGTTCTAGCAAAAATATGTTCAGGTTTACCCGGGCCTAAAGCGAGTCCACCAAGCATAGTATTAGTTCGTATGATCTTGCCGTCTTTATATTCATATTGAGCAGCAGATCCTATAACATCTTCTTTATATATACCCCAAGCCTTTTCAGAAATTACTCGCATAAAATCTAGACCACCACCAGAGCATACAAATACTCGAAAATCATTTTCTCTGAGGAATTTTATTAGTTCAAGCATGGGTTGATAAACAAGCTTGGTATAGCCAACATCAAACTTTGGATGTTTCTTGTTGTCAAAAAAATCCTTAACCTGAGCGTCAAACGCTTCTGGTGTTGTACCTGCCCAAGAATGAGCGGCAGCCTGCTCTAACGGCATCACGACTTTTGGGTCTTGCGTAACCACTCCCTGGAAGAACGCCACATCTTTCTCAATGATGGCTTTGTATGGTTGCTCACTTGCTAATGATGGATCATCGTGTGCCTCTTTTGCCCATGTTTGGAACAAGAAATCGAACTGCGGAGGCATTGGTCGCTCTACCCACAAAGTACCATCATTATCGAATGTGGCAATCCTATCAGATGGCTCAACAAAGGAAGATCCATTAGTAGTTACTGTATCAATGAAATCTAAGATAGCCTGTTTAGCTTTTCCATCTTTCCAGCTCACTAAATAGTCTGACATGACCTCTTATCTTCCACTTAGTATTTTTACTTATGGTCGTGAGTAGGTTACAGCCCCTCATCTAGCTGAGACCTACATGTATTTTGGAGTGAAAGTTAAAAGAAATGCGAATGTGGACAATAAGAGGACAAACAAGACACAGATCTAAAAGATTCAAACAAGATGACAAACCAGATCCGGACATTGTTCGCTTTTTGAAAAACATTAATATTAATTAATTTGTATATTTGTATATTGACTTAGATTTGTTGGCTTTAGTCTGAAAATGATTGGTTTAAATCTAAAAATAAATGCTTAAATCATGTTATAAAACACCTTCTATGGTAACAATCGCAAATGCTAAAGGATCTTATTTCAAGTTCACATGAACTTATCTTAAATAAGAAAAAAATTGACACCGACAGAGATCCATTTGAGATCTTTAAGCAAATTTATATGAATTATGAAGATGTATTTATTTTGGAATCTTTAACTGGACCTAAGGAACTTTCGGAATTCTCAGTAATAGGATTTGATCCAGAATTTACTATAAAGTGTGATAGTCGAAAATTTCAAATTTATCAAAACGAAAAAATCGTATACAAAAAACAAGTGGAGGATCCTCTCTTGGAACTAAGACGAATACTGCCAACTATTGATGAGAAAAAACTTCGATACATAGGAGGAGCAGTGGGATACGTGAGCTATGACGCAATTAAATTCTGGGAACAGTTACCTCAAAAACGATCTAACAATTTGTTTCCTTTAATGGAATTTGGGATCTATACTGATGGCTTGATTCATGACAAGAAGGACAATGCAACTTACTATTTTCATATCGGTAAAAAATCAAGGCTTCACGAATTAGAAAAAATCATAAATTCCGAAGACCAAATTCTGGTAAAAGGCATCTCTTATTCAAAACCAGTTTCAGAAACATCTAAAAGTGAATTTATTTCCAATGTGAAGAAAGCAAAACAATACGTATATCAAGGTGAGGTCTTTCAAGTGGTAATATCTAGAAAGTTCAAATTTCGACTATACGGTGATCCTATGCATCTGTACCAGAATCTCAGGAAATTGAATCCATCGCCCTACATGTATTTCTTTAAATACAAAAAGAGATTTATTATTGGATCAAGTCCTGAAATGCTCCTTCGTGTAATTAATAACAAGATTGAGACATTCCCTATTGCAGGAACAAGACCTGTTTCCAATAGGGAGAGTGTAAATAGAAAGTTAAAAAATGAGCTTTTAAGGGATAAAAAAGAACTTGCTGAACATACTATGCTTGTAGATTTGGCAAGGAATGACTTGGGCAGAATATGCAAATTTGGGTCAGTACAACCAAAAGAATTGATGATAGTAAAGAGATTCAGTCATGTTCAGCACTTGGTTTCACATATAACGGGCGATCTAGACGATAAATACGACAGTTTTGATGCTTTTAGATCTTTATTTCCAGCAGGTACGGTTTCTGGTGCACCCAAAGTGAGAGCTATGGAAGTAATATCAGAGCTCGAAAAATCTTCTAGGGGTCCGTACGCAGGGGCACTGGGTTACTTCTCTTTCAATAGATGTTGCGACTTTGCAATAATAATAAGATCCTTATTCTTAAATGGAAACAATGCCTATATTCAATCGGGTGCAGGGATAGTAACAGATTCAATTCCTACAAGTGAATACTTGGAAACAGAGCATAAGGCTGGAGCGCTATTTTCTGCATTGCGAGCCGGAAAAAATCACTGAACATAATTAATATCGCACAAATCATCTCTAAATATCTTCTAAGTACGATTACCACTTATTTCAGTTATTCATCCGGTCATACTTCTCTAAGTTTACTATTATCGAACGGTTTTGAATCTAACCAGCTATATCGGAAATAATCCAAACACCACTCATGAAATAGTTTATTGTTTTCTCTATCAAAGCTATTAGAAAATGCTCCATTCATGTCAGTTTCTCCCTTAACGGATGGAAACATCACTAATGCTTTTTTTTCATTCAAAACTACTGAAACTTTTACTTGGTCTATCATTTTTCTCTCAACTAATCCTTTTTTTAACAGTTCTTGGTAATTAATCTCATTTAGAAAATCTTTACCTTTTTTTGGTATTGCCGCATTTTTTGGTAAAATATAATTAAACTTAATTTTGCGTTCCATTACTGTCTTCGCAGCTACCTCCATTAGATCTAAAGGCACTTGTGGAATCATGCCATAAATGTACTCTTGAGAATGTCTGTACAATTCCTTGATTTCCTCGATTACTGCGACCAAGCCGGAGATAAAGTTACTATTGTCTAGTGAACCAATTCTTTGAACAAACTTCATGGGAAGATTCGCAAAATAATGATCCGAGAAATAATTCCTATTTTTTGATAGAAAATTAATAGAAGGAATTTGGGTCATTATAGTATTTCCAAAAGTTGTTAATGAGTAGGATCCATTAGAATCTCTACTTACTATTCCTGCATCCATAAGTCGATTAAAATTTCTGTGAGCTTCTTGCATAGTTATACCAAGGTGTTTTGCTAATAACGTCAGATTCATACTAGCATTTTTTAATGCATTAATTATCTGAAGCCTTTGGGAGTTAGATAATTCTATGAATGTCTTTTCAGATTCTTCAAAAATAGTGCCGATATCTTCCATACCTATTACAATTGTACTCATGTTTATAAGTTAATTATCAAATAGCCTTTCGTTTGAAATAAACAATCATACCTTTATTTATAATACGCATTGTAAGATTTAGAATATCTGTATGTGGAATTATGCTAAAGCTGGTGTCGACATAAAGAAAATACGTAAAATACAATCTGATATTGGTAAACTTGTATCAAAAACTCATTTTGGTTTTGAAAATAAGAATTGGAAGGTTTTGTCCGGATTTGGGCATTACGCGGGATTGATTGAAATTGGATCCAAAGTTATTGCGTTGCACACTGACGGAATTGGGACCAAAATAATTATTGCACAATTGATGAATAAATTTGATACATTGGGCATAGATTGCGTTGCCATGAATGTTAATGATATTATATGCATTGGAGCTGAGCCAGTTGGTTTCTTGGATTATATTGCATTGAAAAAACCAGACCATTACCTTGTAAGAGAACTATTGAAAGGATTATCAAAAGGAGCAAAGGAATCCAATATGGCAATAGTTGGAGGGGAGACCGCAGTACTTGCAGATCTCCTTAATCAAACAGAAAAAAATCCTTTTGATCTGGTTGGAACTGTTTTTGGATTAACTAATAAAAAGACATTAGTCTTGGGGGATAAAATAACACCAGGTGACATCATACTGGGATTGGAAAGTAGTGGATTGCATTCCAATGGCTATTCACTTGCACGCAAGGTCTTATTTCCAAAGTACAATTTAGAAGATTGTCATTCATTCCTTGAATGTTCAATAGGAGAAGAACTATTGAAGCCCACAAGGATATATGTAAAGCCAGTACTCGATATAATTAAAGCAGAACGAGGTGGGATTCATGGACTAGCCCATATAACAGGAGGTTCATTCAAGAAACTATCAAGACTAAATAAAAATGTCAATTATAATCTGCATAAACTGCCACAACAAGGCGGTATTTTTAAACTCATTCAGCAAGCGGGTAAAATATCACATCAAGAAATGTATTCAACATTTAACATGGGTATTGGATTTTGTATTGTTGTTTCAAAGTCAAAGGTGGATAAACTAATGCAAATATTCGATAAACACAATCTAAAGTGTCATGAAATAGGGTATATCACTAAAGGAACAGGTATTGTATCCATAACAATTCTGGGAAGAAAACTTATCCTCACCGATTGAGCAAATACAAAAATTCATGACTTAATTTTATTTTGGTTACTATTTTCCTATTTTCCTATGATGCGACTCCTGAACCAATCAGTCGCCATCTGTCAGCAATTCTTCGACTTATTGCAACCCTATTGTGACTAATCATGCAAACTGGTTTCTTCAATTTGATTTCTACGTGATGATCCTTTACATGAGTAACGGTACCAAGTGTCGCAGCTGTTCCAATATTCAATCGCAATGACTCTTTTATTTTAATTGGTTCAACCTTTACCATTTCTTGTGTTCCAACAGCAGTTTCAAATAAATTGAGCTCTATTGTTATGTCATAAATGTCTGGAGGAAGTGAGCTTGGTAGTCCTACTAATGAGCCTATTAATGAATCACTCTTTACTAAGTAAGGATCTAAAGTTGTTCCAAGCGCTACCAAGCCACCAGGTTTTACAACTTCAACAATTCCTGCACCAGTACCTAATGATGAAATCTTTGATATTATAGGTTCGAATTTAGCCTTCTTATCATCATAGAGCCCTGGACGTATTTCAATTTCATCACCAGTCTTAAAATCTCCTTGTATTAATGAACCTCCGATTACTCCACCTTTTACTTCACTTATGGGTAGGCCTGGCTTGTTAATATCAAATGATCTGAGCACATGCATTAAAGGTTCAGAATTTTTAGATCTCTCAGGAGTTTTGATATTGGACTCGATCGCTTCTATTAGCGCATCAATATTTAGCTTGTGTTGCGCAGAAACTGGAATAATTGGTGCAGTGTCCGCTATGCTTCCTTTAACAAAATTCTTTATTTGTTTATAATTTTCTATTGTTTCTTCATATGATACCAAATCAACTTTATTCTGAACTAATACAATTTGCTTTATTCCAAGTGTTTGTAAAGCCAGTAAATGCTCTCTAGTTTGCGGCTGGGGTACTTTTTCGTTTGCTGCCGTCACTAATATTGCTCCGTCCATTAAAGCAGCTCCTGAGAGCATATTTGCCATTAAACTTTCATGACCTGGAGAGTCTACAAAGCTAACTACTCGTTCGAATTCAGATTCATTCCCACAGTTCTTGCACTCCGGCTGAGTAGAATAGCACGTTGGTGGAGGACAATTCTTACACTTGTAAAAAGCGGCATCAGCATACCCAACCTTTATGGTAATCCCCCTTCTTAATTCCTCACTATGACCACTTGTCCAAACACCAGTTACGGCTTCTACTAGTGTAGTTTTTCCGTGGTCGACATGACCAGCTGTTCCTATATTAACACAAGGTTGATAACCATATTGTTTAACGTACCAGTCAGGTAGAGTTTCCTTCCAATGCAATAGGAGTATTGAAAATCGACAGAGATATTAATTTAATTAAAATGGTATTAACTAAAAAAAATAATAAAGTCGAAGAATTAGAAGACTTGCTATTCTTGAGCTTTTTTGGATTCCGTCGTCTCAGCTTTTTTGGATTCCGTCGTCTCAGCTTTTTTGGATTCCGTCGTCTCAGCTTTTTTGGATTCCGTCGTCTCAGCTTTTTTGGATTCCGTCGTCTCAGCTTTTTTGG
>JBKPGB010000082.1:0-9160 GCA_046729135.1 Thermoproteota archaeon
CGAGGCATTAAAGCGTCTTCCTGGTTGGACCATACTTGACAGCAAGCTGCATAAGACATTTACATTTGTAGATTTTTCTACTTTATTTGAATTTATGTATCAAGTAGCTGATTCTTCCCAAAAATTAAATCATCATCCAAATATGACATCAACATGGAATACGTTAACTTTAGATTACGATACATGGAGTTTAGGACATGCAATTTCCAATCTTGACATGAAGGCGGCTGACGCCGTTGAAAATTTATATCAAGAAGGTAATTATGCAGATGGTGATAATTAATTGGTAAAGCAAAGCACTTATTGGAGAACTTGATTGCATTTTAGAAATTTTCTTACGTTTCCCCTAATAAAATACTTGTTAATACCAATTTTATAATTTGGTAATATACACCGATTTTTTATAATTAGTATCACATTCTAATCCATCAATACCGCCACACACGTACAACTCATCATTTTGTAACTACCAAACAGAATAAACGAAAAATTGCTTCAGAATTGAAACCCTACAAGGATTTCCCTAACCCTCAAGTATTAAATATCAAGCTAATTTTGTCATTAATTATATAAAATAGTTTCATATAGTCTATTAGGATCTACAAGATTACCTTCGCCAATTCTAATAAGAGTAATCTTGTGTCTTCTAAGCTATGTTTAATAAGGAATCTTGTAGAGGATGCGGATTTTGTTTGACACCGTTTGCTACCTGTAATATTTGTCAAGAATATGTTTCATGGATTTGTTGTAAATGTGATAGAATAGAGGATTGTATTCATTCTCATAATTATTGCAGAATTTCATTGAAAAGAAAAATGGAACCAGAGTTGCTCAAACTACCGCTATTTGAGGCTATAATTAAAAAATGAACATTTCAGAACTCGAACATAGAAGGGCAAAAAGGTTAGAGGTTAGTGAGAATAACGAGAAAGAAACTGTCTATTGTATTGAGTATTTAAATCAGCCCTTTTACAAAAATTTACGGGATTCGATTATAGCACAAATAGAATCATGTGAACGATTGCTCATAAATACAACCGTGACTAATGAAAGAAACGCTATTGAAAGGGAAAGGTTAATTTTGAAACTAATTGTAGATCTGTTAGAATATTGATAATTAATGCTGGAAAAGACATCATAATATCGGGTTAAATTTGACGATTAATTATAGCTTGATTGAGAAAGGATCTGAATCAAGTGAGATTAAGGAGTTAGTTCAGGATTTAAAAAATAAACTATACGTATTTAGTATCATTCCTGAAAAAATAATACATATGAATAATGGAATAAAATATTATTATGTTGTAGCTGAATATAACGAAAGTAAAGTTATCATAAACGCTTATGGTAGACAAGCTGAACAATTGTTCGAAGAAGTTCATAAACATTCACTTTCACTTTTGAAAAATAATATGTCACAATAATTGGAATCTAGCTTGTTTATCATCAGCTCTTCTGGAAATACCGCAATACTCTGCAAACAGATCCACAAAGTATACAAGGTAAGATATCATTAAATTTTTGAGAGTCCCTTGAAGAAGGATACAAAGACATTATTGATACTTCGGCATGGCAAGTCAAGCTGGGAATTTGCGGAATTGTCAGATCATGATAGACCTCTAAATACCCGAGGTAAACGGGATGCACCACGAATTGGTAGGAAGTTGTTGAAAGAAGGCCTTATTCCACAATTAATAATAAGCTCTCCAGCCGTAAGAGCCCACTCCACAGCAGAGAAGGTTGCAAAAGCCTGTGGCTATGATGGAGAGATTACAGTTGACTCTTCATTGTATGGATCGGGATATACAGAATATCTGAACGTATTGCAAGTGCAAAACGATCAATATGATATAATAATGCTAGTTGGACATAACCCACACTCAGAACAATTATTGGAGAAACTAACAGGAAAGATGATTACGATGCCAACATGTACCGTAGCTTATGTAAGGCTACCCATCAGAACGTGGAAGGAAGTAAAAGCTCAAACTAAGGGTGAGCTGGTCAATATTTGGCGTCCGAAGGAATTAAATCCTCATGAATAATATCGATAAAGGGATTTAGTAAGCAAAAGTTCAGCACTGTTCCAGTATGTTGAAACATTGATTAACATCAAACTAAACAAACCAATTATTTCCCAGATTTCTAATCAAAAAAAGCAGGAATTGCAACCACTCAAAATATGCTAAATTTCCTTTACTTGCTAATTCCTTTATTTAGTCTGCATCAAATCGAGTACTGTCGTAAGGTCTTTTACAATTCTAGCCATTTGATTTTGTATCTGTGATATTTCGGATTCCATCCGTTTAATTGACTTGGAAATCTTTTTTGCTTTCTTAAATCTAATCTTGGGTTTCGTCTTACCTTGTGATTGTGTATCCAGCTTGCTACTGTTAGATTTGTTCTTTTTTAACTGCAATGGAGTTCTCGATTCGGTTGGATTAATCCTTGATTTTTGACTTGCCATTAGCAATTAAAAGATATCAAACTATTTATTCTTTGATCTGGTTTCTATGGGAATTATTAATGTGGTATTTTTTTCCGTCAATCTTGGATAAATGATTTATTTCTTTCTGTTCCATTTGTTAAATTGCATTATTTTCACAGAAAAGTTTGGATTTTAGCCAGATAATATAAAATAGAACGGTACCAAATGCAATAAGATATGTATCAAAGGTTACCCATTGAAGAATATATTAATATCCAAGTGATTGAATAAAAATTATTCTCGAAAGCCCTATTGTGTGTGACTAGGTGTTATCTTATTTGGATACCAAAGTCTTTATGTTTGGTCAAAACAAGAATAGGAAAGAAAAGTGGAAACTTTGATAAACATGATGACTTACGTACGTAATTTGAAACTTCTTATCTTAATCAAAAATGATTCTGGAGATATACGCAGTTGTCTCTTACAATAGTTCATGAATTGTTCAAATTTTAATCTCCTTTCATCATTCTCCATATTTATTATCTCTTGAATTTCTTTGGATGATTGCGGTAAAGACCTTAGGTAACCAATTGTAAAATCAGAATCATGAACGGAACCAAGAATATCTTGAAGCTTTTGAAGGGATTTTCCTATTTGTACTGCAACCTTATTTTCGTCTGGTAGTAATTCTAACATATATCTCAACTTCTTGCAAGCGATCCTTAGATCATGCAATTCCTCTAATGCTAAAGGTTTGGCAAGCACAACTGGAAAAGTTGATTCGATATCAGATATCAGTCTTGATAATATTTTATTGTATCTCTTTTGGAGTTCCTTTTCTGTTACACTGATTTCATCCAAAATTGTGGCTATGTCTATACCTTTTAGGCTAAGTGCAAGGGTCTTTGCCGTCTCTAACTTTGCATTTCTTGTTTCTTTCAATGTTTCAATGATGCTATCCCTTTGAGCGTTTGAAGGATATTTCTGCAACTTTTCATTAATAATATCAAAATCTCTAATTTCGCTATTAATCTTGAACAGTTCCTTGCATTGTAGAACGTATTTAGAGAGTGATGATCCGATTCTATATTTCTTTGGTAACGATGAAAAGGTAGCGTCAAGCCGTCTAATAGCAGTTCTAACATCATGAATTTGCTTTGCATTGGGTTTCTTTAGATATTTGTTGATTCGATTATTTACCCTTTGAAGATTCTCGCTTAATTTTGTTAAGAATGGTAAGAGGTTTAACAAATTCCTTTAGAATTGGTCTTTTTCATTTATTAGTTTTTTTAAATATTCCAACACTAAGACTTTATCTCATAGCCTCTGGTTGCAATATTGCAAACCAAGTTGTTTCATTATCAGGATCCTTGACCCTTTGATGTGAGCTGTCTTTTACACTGGATGGTATCTCATCGTATCCCTATGGATCTTTTTCCTTCAATAAATCACTTATCTTTCTAACACCATTTGCCGTTAGTTCATTTTTTTCGTCGTAATCAGTCTTTGCTTCCAATAATTTATTGTTAAAAAGCCATGCAACTGCCTTTCCGGTTTCCAATTTGCTATGTGGCCAGGGCATAAACTCCGAGAATTTAAGCACTTGATTCACAGTTTTGTTAAGTTTTTTTTCATTTCCCCTTTTTTTTGATTCTATCTCTAATTCAGAAAACCGGATTTCATTGTTGCTATTTAATATTATGGCAGTGGTATCAACATCAAACTCAAATTCTATCTCTCCGGAGTTCTTGTTAACTGCATTTACGATTTCTCTGGTCGTTTTACGATTTTGTATAATTATTAATCCAAGATTATTGAATGTTATTTTCGGGTCGTTATCATAGGATCGTCCGTGATATAGAAATCCTATATCCATTCTAACTAAATTATTCGCTATATCCTTAAATGCTTCTTGAGACCAGAATCTCTCTATCTCAATCCTGTCAGAATAATTTTCTGTTTTTTCTTTCAAAACTTTAAGGGTAACTTTGTAAACTTTTTCGTGCAATATCCTTACTCGCAGCTGAATTTTCTGAGCTTCTAACTTTTTTTCCGGAGTATCATAGTACAAATCATGTATCTTTTCAGTTCCATTTTTTACTAGCTCATAGGAACTATTTCGAATTACATTTTGAATTTTTTCAAATATGGCTTTTCTGTTGCTAGATAAAAATAGTATTGCAGCTTCAAGTTCAGACATTTCGTACATTCAGGTATTTGGATCATTGCATTTATTTTTTGAATTTCCTACCTTTGATCATTCTAGAATTTAAATACAATAAAGACTAATATGATTCAACGATAGCTAGAATTTATCATATTGCTTCTTCATCTTCAAGCAATGCAGTCTCAAATGCTACTGCCTTGTCAGGCTTGGATGCATATATGACATAATGATGGTTCTTTAAAAGTCCACTAATCCATTTATCTCTCATAGTCGATTCAATTTTAGATATGTCATAATAGCACATTTGTGAACAATTAAATTCATGAAAATGTTCATGTCCTGTTTTTTCTAGTGCAAGGCCTAATTCCATTCCGCTTCTTGTCTCTGTATCTGTTATAGTTCTTCCAACAAATCTATACGGTGGTTTCATTCCTTTTGAAGCTTCTTCGCATATCCCCTTAAGGGTAGCAAGTAATTCGTGCTTATTATCATCAGACTTTTCAATCTGATAGATACGTAAGCAATGTTTTTTATTATACAGATCAACATCAATTCCTTCTTTAGCCAATTGCTCTTCGATTATTTGAGGTTTGTCGGAAGTAAATAATATACAAGATTCTCTATTTTGAAAACCATTTAGAAAATAACGTGATATTATCCAATATGCGTATGCTTTACTGTCATATAGTAAAACCATATGTTTGTTTTTCTCCATTTGGTCAATGAACTTCATTGGACGATAATTTAGTTTATTGTTTTCTGTCGAATCTGCAGGCATTACTATAACTTCATATCCTCCTCTGAAAAATACATGTACTTTATTCCCATCTCAAGAACAAAATCAGCAATTCTTTGGTAATCTTGCAAAAAATCTTTACCTCTCTCAGTTATCGTAAGTGGATGCTGTTTTATCATCTCCTTGTTCTGTAATTCTTCCAGATATCTTGCAAACTTGTCATAAGCGAGATTACTTTTTAATTGCACACGGGTAGGTTTTGCGCCTGGCCGATGCTCATGATAGTCAGTATAATTTGTTAGCTCATGGGAAATTGCTGTAAGGATATCATTATATATTTCCATCTTGTTCCTTTTTGGTTTGGGCAGTGTCAATATCAATCCCTTTTCTTATTAATAAACCTCCCCTAGGGGAGCAATACATTTTATATTTTAATATTGAAATAAAATCTTATACTGTAGTCAATCAATTATGACGCCTGACAGTATCGCTAGTATCATCAATATGCTTGTCCGTCCTATTGTATACATCGGCTGATATCATATTACTCTAATTAATCACGTTCCAGAAATAGGAAGCCGAGTTTCTGAAGATATCGTTTTATCTATTCCTTGTTGCCTTAATGCCTGACAATCGCTGTCCTTGGTAAGAAGTTTCATGATATCCATGTCAGTACTATCGACCATACAGTTCGTCATTTTAGGATAAATGTGTTAGCACCTATATAGCTTCCACTATGTGCAAATGCGTTTGCACTAATAATATATTCTAGACATACGTATAAAACCTAAAATGGTTAAAAACGCATTGTTACCTAAGTTGCTTAACGGCATTAAGTCTCTCGAAAAGACCAGTAATAGGCGAAAGGGGGAATACCGAGTAGAAAAAATTTCGAGGTCGGAATTGTTGACAGTTGCCATAATGGTATCAGGCATGGCTTTCGCTATGTCGTTGTTCATGACGCTCTTGATGGAGGGGATCGCTGAGGATTTTCTTTCGCAATGGATGAGATCATTCACTATTGCACTTCCAATTGTCTACCCGCTAGCTCTAGGAATGCTCCAAGTCGCAAAACGAGTCGTGGCCAGAATAGATGTATAATGTAACGAGGACCAACAGAGCAAGGGGATATCAGATGACAACTCTAGATTCAAAACAATACAAAGAAGCAGAACGTCAGAGTTGGGATAGTGTAGCCAATAATTGGCAAAAGTGGTGGAATACAATCGAGACAGGTGCTGAAAAAGTTAGTAGATGGCTAATAGAACTTGCAGAGATTAAACCAGGTTATAGACTTCTAGACATTGCAACAGGTATAGGAGAACCAGCTATTACCATCGCACATCCGATAGGTAATAATGGCCGCATATTAGCCACAGATATTTCACCACAGATGATATCTGTTGCAAAACAAAGAGCTATCTCCTTAGGCCTACAAAATGTGATTGAATTTAAAGAGGGAGATGCGGAAACAATTGACTTTCCATCTTCAACATTTGATGCGGTACTCTGTAGATGGGGAATGACACTTTTTCTTGATTTTGACACTGGTTTATCCAACATTTATAGATCATTAGTTGATGGCGGTCGTTTTTCGGCTGCTGTTTGGAGTTCAGCAGATAAAGTTCCTGTACTTGCTATAGCCGTGAATACCCTTACGAAAGAAACTAATAGTCGGCCACCGCCCTCTCCCAAAGTCCCTGGACCGTTTAGTCTATCTGATGAAAATATACTTAAGAATTCATTTATCAAATCAGGATTCAGCGGTGTGAGTGTTGAAAGAATCAACGTGATTTTTGAATTTGATTCAGCTGAAGCCTATACAAGTTTTATACTGGAAACTTCTGCTTCTCTTCATGGCCTGTTAACGAATGAAACTCAAGAAAGGAGAAAAGAAATTTTGAAAGCAATTAATGAGGCAGCAGGAAAGTATACAGACAATAATACAGGAAAAGTCAGGCTCGAAAATGAAGCAATACTTATTGTTGGTAAAAAATAACGTGATAAGCTTTGTATAATAAAAATAACATGGTAATTAATTATATTATATGTCACCAGACAAGCATTAAATACCATATATGATTTGGTTTGTGGTTACCCTCATTAGGAATTGCAGGAATTAAATTAGAACAATATGCTTGCTTTTGAAAGGAACTTCTGTAACTATTTTATAATGACGGAGAATTTATCTCGGCATATAAAGTCATTGCAATAGTCTATTTTTGTTTGTCCAAACTAACCTTGAATGTCAGTCATTCAAATAGGTGGTTGGTGGAACACTCGCTCTGGTTTTATCTTTAGAATCATTCTCTTTTCAATTGGTGTAGGAAAGGGATACTTGTCCACACCTAGGTACTTCTTTGCAAGTCTGTCAGTATGTTCAACAGCTCCTTCCTTGGTCTTCTCAATAACTCTTCCTCTAATTAATACCATATTATATGGATTATTTTCATCAGATATACAAATAGCAACTCTTGGGTCTGCTGACACATTCTTGTGTTTTATCCTTCCTTCAACCGTAGGAATCGAAATAATACCACTATCTTCGTCAAGATCAATCCACGTAGGAGTAACCTGAGGAGAGCCATCATTCATGAGTGTTGCCAAATAAGCGAAATTCTTTCCTTTGAGCAAATGGATTACGGGTTCTGTCATCTGACTCATGATAATTCCTTTAGTAATATAGTAAAATGCATATCTAATAATGATTATCCTATTTTATTCAGATTTCTGAACCTTTCCGGGAGGCGGCAATGACACCTAACTCATTTACCTCTTCAATGAAGAGAGCGATTGACCTAACCCAGCAACTGAATTAAAGGAAATATTGTTACAATAATAGAAGATTCTTATTATGATAATTCCATTGATTTATGCAAGCAGGTAAGGTGATACCACAGACTAATGCGACCTCGGCCGGTGTTACTGTACCAAACTCTAATTCGACCTCAACAACTTCAGAGGCTAGTTGATTAACTAATCATAAATTGAGGACACATTAGTAAATAAATACAATCGAGTCGAACGGTCATTATTCGGTATGATAGCCTTTCAGATTAATCTTAATGCGTCTAGCAAATCATCATAACTAGTTTGTTCCTTATTACGTGAATATTCCTTGCCTGTGCAGTTCTTAGCAAAACATAATCAAAAGTTTATTGAGGATTTTGTCTAAAGCCTAAAATATTCCCGTCTTTATCTCTAACGCTTGCAACCACTAATCCGCTGCCAACATTTTTGACATCCTGTAGTAGAGTTGCACCTAATGCTTTCATTTCTTGTAGAGAACTTTTAATGTCTGCGACATCAATATAGGTTACGGGCTCCGCATTTTGAGCATTAGGATCAAGGCCAATCTCCATATCGCCCACCTTATATCCAACGTAATAAGGGCTGTCAACATATGGTTCTTCCCCCAAAAACTTACTAAATATCTGCTTTGTGCTTGCTAATTCCTTAGCACGATATACGATTAACGAAACTTTGTGCATGCTGATCTTGTCTCCTGTCCCTGAATACCGTCTATTCTATATATAATAGCTTATTATCTCCTAGAGTAACTCTAACGGATCTCAATCCACAAGTAAAAACATTATTTACTAATATATGCCCACATGGGAGGACTGGACAATTATTGGCCTTAGGTCAATCCTCCCACGATCCAGTGTCTCGTATAGTAATTGCAAAAGACGGTTAACAATATTATAAGCAGTTTGTTTGCGGTATTTTTCACTGCATGATGCCTAATTAATACCGACGGTTGCCGGAATTCAATCACCAATGATACAATTGAAGAGCGGCTAGACTTTTTTTATTTCGTTACTACAAA
>JBKPGB010000083.1:0-2713 GCA_046729135.1 Thermoproteota archaeon
AAATTGCTTATGCATACCATATAATGTACACGTTTGCCCATGTTTTTCATATGCGTCAGAGAAAAGTGTTGAATGACAATGAATGGATTGGATGGCTAACGTGGATGAAGAGTGCATTTGAAGAAGGTTCGATAAGAGAAACCTGGGAAAGTCATATTGAAATGGAAAAATGGTTTGATCCTGCATTTCAGAACTTCGTCGACGAACAGCTAGTTACTGCGAAATAGGTAGTGTGGATTGGAATCGGTTTGTATCCCACTGACAGATGAAATCCAAATACGCCTCGGGAACATATTGGATCTGCTGAACAATATATAGTCGACAAGTCAGAAAGTCTGACTGGCCCATAAATGTTTATAATAATCAAAAATGATCTTTCACTATGTCAAATCCTAAGTCAGCCGGAGATAATGGTCGGCCGGGGTTAAAGGCAGGACGTGTAAACGAGTTCACTCTAATTTTCAAGCTCAAACCAGGTGGCGCTGAACGCATGCGAAAGAAGATCGCTTCTGATCCCAACTTCCAAAGTCATGTCGATGGAGTAGGTACGGTTCACGATCTTAGGTTCACTACTTTTGACAACGATACAAGACTCTTATTTGCGTCTACGTTTGATGGTGATTGGGATGCGTACATTGAAGACTTTGGTGCATACATTCCGGACTATATTGATCTTGTGTTTGGAGAGACTGAAGGCTATCCTGGAATAAAGAGTCCAGACTTCAAGGATTTTCTCCTTAAAAACCAAGTCACAGCGACGCATTTTTACAGTGCTTACCCAAATGCAACAGTAAAAGATGTGTGGAAGGCATTGAAAATTGAGAAGGGATTGGATGTTCTGCTAGATGCGGCTAGCAGTTAGAGAATAGGACAAGGTATTAACTCACAGATAAGATAATCCACCACTTTTTATGATCTGAAATCCTTCGCGCAAAAAAGACTAGTTTAAAATATCCAGATTTATATCATAATCCTAAATAGTTACAGAATGATACCATTGGGTATGACTAAGATGTGTGTCCAACCAGGTGAACAGTCGAAGGAGCAATATTGATGTCGAAAACGGCAATTCCAGTGCTGGATATAAGTGATATGCAAGCAGCTGTTCTTCGCCCTCGCCCGTCTCCCTATAAGGGAGAATATGTAGTATTTCATATAGACGATGCGGCACAGGGCCGTGAAATGTTGCGCCGCATTATTCCCTATGTGGCACCGGCGGAAGAGTGGTGGGTACCCAGCATTCCTGCTTGGTTTGGTATCGTTTTTACGTATCATGGACTAAAGGCTCTCGGTTTACCGCAAGAATCCTTGAATAGCTTTCCCGAGGAATTCCGCCAAGGTATGGCAGCGCGGGCATCGATTCTGAATGATATTGGTCATAATGCCCCAGCGAATTGGGAACAGCCATTTGGGACCGCGGCCGTGCATGTTGCGCTCGCTATTTACTCGAGCAATGATAATAGTTTGGATAAGGTTTTGGAGCTAGCTCGCCAAAGTATTATGGACCTATCCCAAATATCAATCATTTACCGCATGAAATTCAGTGAACTACCAGAGGGGCGCAATCCATTTGGGTTCAAAGATGGACTCCATAATCCGTACGTTGAAGGAAGTAGTATCAATCCCCCGGTGGGATCCGGAGCGACAATTAAGGCCGGTGAAATCGTCATGGGTTACCCTGATGAAACTGGGAAAACTGCAACAAGTCCCGAGCCTGAAATTTTACGTCGTAACGGGACCTTTGTGGTTATCCGAAAATTTCATACCAGAGTAGCTGCCTTTCGAAAATATCTGCATGAAGTGGCCTCGTCTCCTGCAGAAGAAGAACTAATCGCTGCCAAGATCGTTGGCAGATGGCGTAGTGGCGCACCTTTGGTACTTGCTCCCGAAAATGATGACCCTGCCTTAGGCGCAGATAAAAGTCGCAATAACAAGTTCAGCTATTCAGATGACATGAAGGGGCTAAACTGTCCTTTCAGTGCACACATTAGACGTGTTAATCCTAGAGATTCCTTAAAGAATGATTTAGTCGCTGTCAATCTTCATCACTTTCTGAGGCGTGGAACTAACTATGGTCCACCTCTGCCAGCAGGCGTCATGGAAGACGATGGCTTGGATCGTGGCGGCGTCTTTCTGTTCATGGGCGCACATATAAAGCGGCAGTTTGAATTCATTCAATCGCAATGGATCACCGACGGCAATTTCATCGGTCACGGGACAGAGCAAGATCCACTCTTGAACAACGGCCAAGGTGAGAAGATCTTTACTATTCCCAAGCATCCTGTCCGGAGAAGGCTTCATGGACTCCCACAATTCATTGTGGTACGCGGTGGTGAATATTGCTTCATGCCAGGCTTGAATGCGTTGAAATGGTTGGCCTCATTGGGTGAAGTTGCGACTTAATGAATTTTGTAGCTACCCAAATATAGTAAATTTCGTAGAACTATATAGTTACGGTCATAATGTATTCGTAATCTTTTGAGTTGATCAGACTTTTGATAAAATGCTTAATAGTATCGAGTAGATAATACGATAAATGAGTAAAGCAAATCAAGCTGAGTCTCGGCCTGGATTAAAGGCAGGACAGGTACAAGAATTCACTCTAATTATGAACCTCAAACCGGGTGGTGCTGAACGTTTGCGGAAGAAGCTGGCTTCTGATTCTAGATTTGGAAATCAAAATCAAGTTTTTGCCGATCGAGTGGGTACCCTT
>JBKPGB010000084.1:0-46109 GCA_046729135.1 Thermoproteota archaeon
GATGCCTTCGAAATTTAGGATTCTGTCTCCTTTCAAACATCTCTTGGCAAATTCTAGTATTGGCGTCCCCCCTCCAACAGTCCCACTAAATTTAAATTCAATTCTATTGTATTCTGCCAATTCCATCAACGATGGAAATTCCAAGGCAAGAGGTCCCTTGTTTACTGTTATTACGTTTTTACCTGACTTCATGGCTGTGATGATGTGGGATTTTCCTGGCTCACCATCTGTGATATTGGTTGGAGTCAGTTCAATAACTACTTCTGCATCCATATTTTCTATAACATCAAATATTCCAGACGTACGTGTATTGGATCCATACTGAACAACCGATTTCTTTTTCTTTTTGACACTTAGCAATCTGTCCATATCCAAACCTTGATTGCAAGTTACTGTTCCTCCTTTATCAGCACATGCAACTACTTTGGGCTTTATACCATATTCATTATATAGATCGGTCGAGTGCGATAATAACAATTTAACAAAGCTCTGGCCAACCACCCCAAATCCTAACAATATTAGTCTCAATTACTCTAGTATCTAAAATATCCGTTTAAATAAGTTTGAATTTCCCTAATATCCTATTTTTAGATTTGTCTATTTTCATCATGTTCTCAAGCTTTTAGGATATTTGAGTGTATACAGTAAATGAGTGATGCATAAAATACACATTTTTTGACATTCACAATTTAATACATTTTTTGCAAAAATTGTCATGAATTTCCGAAATATCATGATAATAAAAATAAACTGTTTGGAGATCAAGAGAATTGTCTAGGGGATTTGCAGTTTTCATATTCTGGTTAATCGGATTTGGAATTGGCTTTGCAGGTTACCTTTTATTACCTGGAATTGCAGAATGGTTTGCCACATCAATGCCAAAATTTGTCAATCAGGCAGTAATAGGTGCACTGATAGCAGGGATGATTGGATCTGCAGTAAGCACATTCACCGTAGTGACGTGGGCAAACAGGACAAGTTAATATCGTCCTAAAAATACATTTCTGAGTGTACTAAACCAAGGCCATTTTGTCAATTAAATTTTCATTATCTCTATTTTTTAACGGGAAAAATATTTTGAAAAGGATTAAAAATGTCTGAACGTTTTTAATCTATATATGTATAACGGAGAATTAGAAGTACAGGCTAAAAGAAAGGCCTTGGCCGTTTTACACGATGAAATTACTCATATTCTTAATGCAGCAAGAGATCTATCATCACTTACCAATTCCATAATAAAGGGAACCAACAAGGAAACTGAATTATCCCTTGTTAGAATGAAAAATGCTGGTGAAGAAGTAGAGAACCTTAGAAGAAAAATGACTAGAGAAATTTCAGATACTGGAAGCCTCATGGTCTATAGGGAGGATGTTCTCAGAACCGCCTACATAATTGATGATATAGCTGGATATATCACCGGAATAGCATTTAGACTCGCAAATATTAAAATAACCACGTTAAAAAAAGGCAAATTTGATGAGGATATCAGTGGACTAATAAATATGGTTGTAGAGGCCATTTTTAAGTTAAATGAAATGGCCCGGGCGCTAAGTATAAACCCTTCAAGCACTATTGAACTTGCACAAGAGGTACAAAACATTGAGAGAAAAGTCGACAACTTTTACAGAAAAGTTGTGATTAAAGCTCTGAATGAAATTCCGAATACAAAAGATCTTCTTCTGGTCAAGGACGCTGTAGAGGGAATAGAGGGAATGGCAGATAGATGTCAGGCTGCGTCAGACTCTCTCACTATACTCGCTCTGAGTATGTAATGGGTCCTTTTTCTGGTACGCTCGTAGAGAGCAGAATAATAATATGGGATATTGATGATTCAAGGTCAATTTTCTCTCTTGGTTATTATGGGAAACCTCTTGGGATCTACAAACCAAAGGGAATTAATTTTGAAACCCCTCTCATTCTCGATTTAATTGAAGGATGCTATTTGGTTGAATCAAAATTACTTACCTTAAGAAATGTCAATGGAGAGAGAATAATTTTAAAGGAGATGAAAGAAATTTGCAGAAAACAATATGTGCATTTTGATATAAAGTATCTTGTATTCAAAAAGTTAAGAGATGTAGGGTATATTGTCTCTCCTGGTATCAAGTTTGGTTGTGATTTTGCTGTATATGAGCAGGGTCCTGGAATTGACCATGCACCATATCTGGTGCAGGTCGTAGACGATCAGCAAGACATCACAGCTACTGGAATAGTTTTGGCTGGAAGATTGGCGACTACTGTTAAGAAGCAATTTATATTAGCAATCACATCTGTGAAACCTCGGAAAGTTTATTTTCTTAGTTTCGATTGGTGGAGAGCATGAATGACTTTACCTGTCATATCAAACACTTTCTTTTTACTTTTCATTTACAAAAATGGAACATCATTCTTACATGATTTAAGTGGTCAAGCCTACTGTTCTTATAAAAGTCTCAAAAATCAATTCTAAACGAGAATCCTGATTAGTTTCTTTGAATAATTTGGATCATGGTTATTTCTTTGTCTTCTATCTTGATACAGCCACGATTAGTAATAAGCCGAGGATTAGAACCAATATCATTATGATAGTAATCTTCACTCTCCAAGTTCAACGAACCTAAGGGGACTGCCTCAACAGTTAACCCACTCTTTTTCATTTGTGAGGCAAAAATTTGATTCAGGCTTGAAATCTTGATAGTTTCAGAATCATTCTCACCTTCATAGATACTAATAACAGAATCTTCCACTGTGCTTGCTTCATCATTCATACATTTTGTAATTTTGCACTGATAAATAAATTGTATGAAAATCATTGATTGCTATTGGTTTTCAAATTTTTTCATATTTCAATTCATAATGTGTCGAGACTCGCTATATTTAATAGTGCATTAAATATGCAATCAAGTTATACCAATCAGGATGGACTCACAGGTGGTTAAAGATTTTAAATTTGCCAATAAGGTTGTAGTAGTGACGGGTAGTGGAACTGGAATAGGCCAAGCTATTGCAAAGAAATTTGCTGAGAATGGTGCAAGCATTATTTTACTTGGAAGAAGAAAAGAACCATTAGAAGAAACGCAATCTGAATTAGAAAACATAGTAACCAGTGCAGGAAGCCGAGGAAAAATAAGGATATTTGCTGGCGTTGATGTTTCAGATGAAACATCAATAACGAATATGTTCAGTACAATTTCAAAAGAAATAGGAAGCGTGGACATTCTTGTTAATAATGCTGGAGTTTCAGGACCTGTGAAGCTTTTTACAAACTCTAATTTTCCCGAGTTCAAAGAATGTATAATGATTCATTTAACTGGTACATTTTGGACTACCCTTAAATGCATTGAAAATATGGAAAAGGGTTCTAAAGTAATTACTATATCTACTTTTTTCACAGAAGAAAACAAGTTTGAGCAGCGGCCATATAGATTCAGAACTCCCTACACAAGTGCGCAAGGGGCCAAAAATAGGTTAGCCGAAGCTTTTGCCTGGGAATTAGTCCCTGATGGAATTCAATCAATAGCAACTAATCCAGGTCCGGTTCATTCGGATCGTATCTACAAGACTGTATATCCGAAGGCGGCTGCAGAATTTTTACGTATCGGAGGGTTCCCTGGATTATCATCTATTGAAATAGAGAAAATATTGCAACGGCTTTTGAATGTCTTGGGGGAGGACGAGACTGCTGTGAATAAGGAAATGGATTTAGTCATACAAGAAGTGTTTAATGAAGGGATTAAAAATGACGATGATAAGCTCAAACTTACTTTAAGACTCAGACAGCTTTTATCAAAAACACAGGAAATTGCTGAAAAAATACAACTGAATACAAAGAAAATGATAGTTGACAATGAATTTCTTTCTCAGGAACAAGTAGCAGAAATGGTCCTAAACCTATCATCTGAGAAGATGAGCAAATTGTTAAATGGAAAGATCGTGCCAAACGACAGAGTATTTTATCCCACAAGACCAATAATTGGAACTCAAATTCACCAAAACGAAATTGATATCTCGGATAAAGTAATTGTTTTGATAATAAGTTCATCATCGGAAAAAGATCATAAACGTGCTAAACTAATTGCAAATTCCCTTGTAAATAAAATAAAACAATTGGTGATCCTATCAAATGATGCTAAAGATTTGGATTACTATAAAGAGTTCCATTCTCATGTTGTAAATTTATCTAGTGAGGATGCTGTAAAAAAAATCTTTAAACTGGTTCGTGATAAATTCTCTGCAATAGATGGAGTAATTCTGCTGACTGGCGAATATGACTACGGCGTAGCATTAAAGTCCCTTGATAGAAAGCAATGGGACCAGATGGTGGAAAATTACTTGTTTGTGCCCGCACTGATAACCAGAGAATCTGTAATTAACATGTCTCCAGAAGGAGCAGTAAGTGAACCGTCTCTATTCAAAGGTTCGAACGGATCGATAACTGTCGTCGGGCCGGACTCTCCCATAGGAGACAAAATAAGCGGAGTTGTTCGCGCAAGGTCGGAAATATTTCGTGGGGGTCTTAGACCCTTCAACGCAACCGTTAATCAAGAGTTAAAAGAAGTTATAAAATCAAATATAAGACAATACCTATTGCTAGCTGGCAACATAGAGGGACGTCAACCAGATGATGAAAAAATTACTAATATGATATTAAGTATTCTCTCACAAACCAGCGGAAACAATCAAACCATATTTTATGTCGATGAATCATAATGATAATCGTAACTAAATGAGCAATTTGCAGCTATTAATTTTCAATTTTATAAAAAAACACATTAATCTAAAGACATAATCTATTTTAGATGACCGATAAATTCGTCCTAGACACGAGTGTAATTATTAATGGCAATGTTCCAGAAATCATACAAGATAAAATCAAACAAAATAGCCAGATAATAATCCCTATAGCTGTTTTGGATGAACTGCAGGCGCAAGCATCGATGAATAAGTCGCATGGAGTAGAAGGATTACTTGAAATAAAAAAGATAAGGGATGAATGCAAAGCTAGAAAAATAAGTCTGGAATTTGCGGGAACCAGACCAACCATTGAAGAAATCAGGTTGGCCAAACATGGAAGAATTGACGCTATTATAAAAGATATAGCTTTAGAAAATGATGCTACATTGATAACATGTGACTACGTTCAACACTTGGTATCTGAAGCACATGGAATAAAGTCAATTCATATTAGTTCCACTAAAGAAGATTCAAAATTGCAATTTGAAAAATATTTTGATAATGATACAATGAGTGTTCATCTAAAGGAAGGTACTTTTCCATTTGCAAAAAAAGGTGTACCTGGTAACTTAAAACTTATGCGTTTGGAAGGAAAAAGACTGAAAGCTGAAGAAGTTTATGAAATTATAAAGGAAGTTTTAGAACAATCACGATCAAGAAAAGGATTCACCGAAATTAATAAGGATGGAGCAACTGTCATCCAGTTGGAGAAATATAGAATTGCAATAACAAAAGAGCCCTTTTCAGATGGGCAAGAAATTACGATCGTAAAACCAATAGCAAAGTTGACACTAGAAGACTACGGCCTAAGCGAAAAATTATTGGCTCGATTGACTTCAGATGTGGAAGGAATTATTATCGCAGGACCTCCCGGATCTGGCAAGAGTACACTGGCAAGCAGTCTTGCCGAATTTTATGTTACGCAAAATAAGATTGTAAAGACATTTGAATCACCTAGAGATTTGCAAGTACCAAAAGAGGTAACCCAATATGGACCACTTGAGGGCAGTTTCGACAATGCTGCTGACATTTTGCTGCTCGTACGTCCAGACTATACGATATTTGATGAAATAAGACGATATAGAGATTTTCAAGTATTTTCTGACATGAAACTAGCTGGAGTCGGCATGATAGGAGTAATTCATGCAAGCAAACCCTTGGATGCAGTACAGAGATTTATTGGCAGAATCGAATTGGGGATGATACCACAAATTCTAGATACAATAATCTTTATGGACGCCGGAATGATCAAGAAGGTTTATGAAATTTCACTCACGGTCAAAGTACCGTATAAGATGACAGAGGCTGATCTTGCCAGGCCCGTAGTAGAAGTGAAAGATTTTTCGACAGGAGTAACAGAATACGAGATTTATACATTTGGTGAAGAAAACGTCATTGTCCCTGTTGGCCTAGATAACGGTACTAATGAAAATAACATCTATAAACTTGCAGAATCAAAGATAAAGGATGTAATACGTCGTTTTGATCCAAATCCAGAGATATCCATCTTATCAGACAATAAAGTTAGGATCAAGGTCCGGAAGGACACAATTCCTCGAATAATTGGAAAAGGTGGATCAACCATAAGTGAGCTTGAAGATATGCTTGGTGTAAGAATTGATGTAGAAATGAAAACCCCTACTCTTGGCAAAGAGGTATACTTTGAAATAAACGAGTCGGGCAATGGAGTTATCATAAAGCTAGACGAAGAAACAATTGGTAACAAAGTAAATTTGTACATTGATGATGAATTTATTTGCGCAAATCAAGTCGGAAAGAAATCAAGAATAAAAATAGATAAAAGGTCTGAAAGCGGTAGAAAGATATTAAACGCTATTGTAGCAGGACAAAGAATAAAAATTTTTCAAACTGACAATTAAAACACCAAAAAATAATAAAATGATAGAACTGAATAGCTATGATTTTGGCAACCATTCTTTCATTAGATTTTCCATAGGTTTTAACTTATCCTGTAGATTGTTCCATCATTAAAAGACAGAATGTAAAGATAACCATCAGGTCCCGTCTTTATGTCAGTTATTCCTGCAAAACCCTTTCCAAATATTATTGAATCTAGCTCGTTAGCATTGTCGACTACATGATCTTCTAGTCCCGGAGAATCAAATTTGAAGTCGGTTCTTTCCTCATTTAATTGAAATCTATACAGATTTCCATAGCCATAGTCTCCTACAAATGCATTATTTGCATATTCCGTGCCTAGTTTGTCTGAATTCAAAAATTCAATATCTGTGATACCAAAAGAATCTGCAAAGCTCAGTACTGGATCCTTATAATTTGAATTTGGGAAGTTTACCAAATCGTTTTGTGTTATTCCGCTACCTGAAATTGGTCCCATTGTCAGCTTCCAGCCACTATTAAATCCAGGTGTAATCATATTAATTTCCTCATGTGATTTTTCGCCATTCTCCGTATCCCATAAGGTTCCTGTAACTGGATCCACCCCCAGCCCAAAGCTATTTCTTATTCCATAAGCTTGATACCAGTTTAGTGGATCTTTGGGATCGTTACTTTTGAAAGGGTTATTAGGAGCAGGTGATCCATCATTCGGCTTCGTTTTTAAAATTGCCCCACTAAAATCTGGATCTGGGCCATTTTTTATATTTTGATCTTTTCCATCTCGTTGTAACTCTCCAGTTACAGAATAAAGATATCCATCACTACTTACGGCCAGTTTCCCTCCTTGGTGATTGGTAGCGGGTGTTGCTGGAAGATCCATAAATACTTGTTGATTATTTAACTCTGGACCAGGTGCCAAAGTGTATTTGAATATCCTGTTTAATACTTGACTATCCTTTACTGTTGCATACAAGAATATATTTTCACCAACTCTTTCTATTCCTAGTAATCCACGTTCATTCTTAGTGTCAACATTTAATGAAAGCAAGGGTTGTGGTTGAAGCATTCCATTCTTAACAAGTCTGACACCCCCATCTTTTTCTAAAACTATAATATTATTTTCATCCAAGAATAACATGCTGGTAGGAGATGATAGACCACTCACTAAAGCCTCGACTTTAAGTTTAGGATCTTTTAATGATGGCTGTGCATTTAACAAATTACCTTGAAGAACAATTGCGAGTGACATAACAACTAAAGAAGATGCAAGGAGTTTTTTCATACTCAGAACAAATGAACTCTGTAACTTTTATATTTTGCCTACTGTCGTTTCTTTTTTCGTTTATGCTCAACTTTCCTCTGACAAGATTCCATCTACCAATAATATTGTTCTCAATTGTCTTGCCAAATCAGTAACAGTGACTATACCAACTACTTTTCCATCTGAGAGTATGGGCAACCTACGTATCTTATGATTGACCATCCTTTGCACGGCTACTTCTACGGGAGTGTCAGGACTAGCGTAAGTTTGAATTTTTGACATTATCGTGCTCACCTTAACTTTTGAAGATACTAAATCCTTGGTACAAATCTTTTTAACAAAATCCTTTTCAGTGATTATGCCGATGGGAACGTTTTCTCTCTCGACTATAAGAGAGCTTATACGCTTTTCAGTCATAATTTTTGCCGCTTCGTTCGCCGTAATCCCTTCATCTATTGATATAACGTTCTTTGTCATTATATCCCGTATTGTATCGTTCAATATTCAATCTTTATAATCATCAAAATAAAAACCTAAGTCCCAGATAACACTTTCAATGGTCTTATGTTTTATTGCAGATCAAACTAACTGGTGAGACATTATAAATAAATTAAAATTACTAATCTTAAACAGTTAAGGTAGATTCTAGGTGAAGGTAGGAATAGTTGTTTTTCCAGGAAGTAACTGTGACCGAGATGTACATCATGTCTTAAATGATGTCATAGGGATAAGTGCTCAATATGTGTGGCATATGGAAAAATCAATAATAGATTATGATGCTCTAATATTACCTGGTGGATTTTCTTATGGAGATAGACTGCGTGCAGGTGTTATAGCAGCTCAGAGCCCAATAGTAGAAGCAATAAAGAAAAAAGCAGAAGAGGGTTTACCAATTCTTGGAATTTGTAATGGATTTCAAATACTGGTTGAAGCTGGATTACTACCTGGCGCATTAATAAAAAATGTTAAATTAAAATTTTCTTGCAAGTGGTTAGAAATGGAAGTGTTGAATGTTAACACTCCTTTTACGAATTTATTCAGATTAAATGATAAGATCAGTATACCAATTGCACATGGAGAAGGCAGATATGTCATAAGCGATGATAAACTTCATGATCTTTACGAAAATAATCAGGTTGTTTTCAAATATAAAGATAAAAATCCAAATGGTTCCACTGAAATGATTGCAGCAATTTGTAATGAAGAAGGAAATGTCATGGGACTCATGCCACATCCTGAACGTGCATCAGAACCAATCCTATCACCCAACCAAACAAAAAGCAATGCAGGACTGATATTTCTATCATTGAAAAATTTTTTATCTTCTTACATAAAGAATTGATTTAATTGATATAAAATGCTAACAAGACAAGAAGAAACTTATTTGCTAAAAAAATTAGGCAGAAAGCCTAATTTATTAGAGGCTGACATGGTAGATGCCGAATGGTCTGAGCATTGTTCATATAAATCATCTAAAAAATATGTAAGATCATTACCGTCACATGGTAAAAGAGTAGTTGTTGGCCCAGGATATGACGCAGGGGTATTGGATATAGGAGATGATGATGTTATTACTGTTCACATAGAAAGTCATAACCATCCATCTGCAGTTGAACCGTATGGAGGAGCTGCTACCGGGGTGGGCGGAGTTATAAGGGATATTATTTCAATGGGTACGAGGCCAATTGCCTTACTTGATGCTTTACGATTCTCCTCACTGAATGATGAGAATAAGACATCAAAATCAAAATGGTTATTTAAAAATGTTGTAAAAGGCATTGCAGATTATGGAAATTGCATTGGTGTTCCTACTGTAGCTGGAGAGGTTGAGTTTGATGATTCCTTTAAAGATTATTGTCTGGTAGATGTTGCTGCATTAGGCCTCGGGAAAAGAGCTCAAATTATTTCGAATCATGCAAATGAGGGTGATCAGATAGTACTTGCGGGTAATCCTACAGGGAAAGATGGAATTCGAGGAGCATCTTTTGCTTCAAAATTACTTGATGATGAAGATAGGTCCGCAGTTCAAATTCCTGATCCATTTTTGGAAAAATTGTTAATTGAAGCCACAATTGAGGCGTCTAAAAACAACTGTATTAACGCAATAAAGGATCTGGGAGGTGGAGGATTATCATGTTGTTTATCTGAATTGTCTCATCTAGTTGAGAAAGGGTTTGAAGTCGACTTGGCCGCGGTTCATACAAAAGTTGCTGATATGTCACCAAATGAAATAATGATTTCTGAATCGCAAGAAAGAATGGTCTACATAATAAATAGGAAAAAATTATCTAGATTTAAGGAGATATTCAACAAATATGGTATAACGTATTCAATTATTGGTAAAGTACATGGCCACGATAATCTCAATATTCTTTTTCAAGGCAAATCAATAGCTAATATCTCTTGTGACTTGATGGTAAATGCTCCATTGTGTTATAGAAAATCAAAGAAGCCAGGTTATCTGAATAGGTCAAAAAGGGGTATTGAGTTACACAAGGTAAAGGATTACAATAGTATCTTGTTAGATTTGCTGTCAAATCCAAATATTGGTAACAAAGATTGGGTCTTCCAGCAATATGACCATGAGGTTGGACTGAGGACTGTTATAAAACCTGGTGCAAATGCATCAGTTATCAGAGTAAATGATAATAAATTTGTGTCTATCAAATTGGACGGAAATTCCAAACATTGTTATCTTGATCCTTATTTTGGAACCCTAGGGTGTTTATCCGAAGCATGCAGAAATGTAGTATGTACAGGTGCAGAACCTATTGGAATTATAGATCATCTTCAGTTCGGAAGTCCTGAAAATCCCCAAATATATTGGACATTCAGGAAATCAATAGAAGCAATTATAGATTTCTGTAATTATATGAAAGTTCCTGTGGTAGGCGGAAAGGTTAGCTTTTATAATGAAACAAGGAGTTCCCCCATTAAACCGTCACCAGTAATTGGAGCTATTGGCCTGATTAAAGATAGATCGCACATTACCAAGTGTGTTCCAACTTTTGGCGATACATTATTTATTTTGGGTAAAACATATGAGGAATTGGGGGGAACTGAATATACTGATTCGATTGGGCATTCAAAATACGGGAACGTGCCGAAGGTAGATTTAGAGATCGATAGAAAAAATAACTCACTGGTATTGGCTCTAATCCAAGAGGGATTGATTGATTTTGTGCATGACTGTTCAAAAGGCGGAATTGGAGCGGCATTAGCTGAATTAGCCATTTTTGGCAACGTGGGAATAGATATCGATTTGAAAAAAGTTCCAAATAATTGCTCACGTCATGACTACTTGCTCTTTTCCGAGAGTCATTCCAGATTCATAATAGGCAGCAAGCAGCCAGACAGGGTAAAGAAGATATTGAGAAGTAAAAGATGTATTTTTTCTGAAATAGGAGAAGTCGAAACGACCAAGATTTTGAATTTACATTATTCTCGTAAAGAAATAATAAATTTACCAGTCTATGACCTGGGTTGTAGCTACAATTCAATTAATCACATAATGGATGGAACTTAAAGACAAATTTATCTGGAGTAAGTTTTAATTAAATCCATCTCGAAGAAATGATCACTAATGGTCCGTGAGAATTGTGGCGTTGTTGGTTTTTTTTCACTGGATGGCCATAATGTGATACCTTATGTGCTTGATTCTTTGCGAGCACTACAGCACAGGGGTCAAGAGTCGTGGGGATTCGCAGTACCCTCGAAATCTCCATACAAAAGTTTAGGCCTGGTTTCTGCTTCAAGAAATTTTAGATACATCATTAGAAAATTCAATTCTAATGCAGCTATTGGTCATGTCAGATATTCTACTATCGGCAAAAGTAATTTGGACAATGCACAGCCATTAAAAATTAAGGATCTTTGTATCGCACATAATGGAACTATAGCCAATGTAGAAGAATTATCCAATATGGTCGGAGGATGCACTTTTTCACCCCAGACAATGACCGATACTCTGCTGGCAGCACAAAGATTGATGATGCATCTTGAAAAGAATGATAATATGATTCAAGCCCTTCGTGTATTAAAGGAAGAAATGATAGGTTCCTTTTGCTTTACACTTTTAACGGATGACGGGTCAGTTTATGCCGTCCGTGATACACGCGGGTTCAGACCATTAGTGTTAGGACATATCGAAGAATCAAACACGTACATGATAGCTTCTGAATCATGCGCCATTGATACCGTAGGTGGTAATCTTATCGGAGATATTCAACCTGGAGAATTATTGAAACTTAGCTTAAATGGGATAGAAAGACAACAATTTTCTACCAGTGAGTATCATTCACATTGTGCCTTTGAATTTACATACTTTGCCCATCCAAGTAGCATTATTGAAGGAGTTAATGTATATGAAGCAAGAAAAAAAATGGGTCATTACTTGGCAAGAAAATATCCAGTAAATGATGCAGATGTTGTCATTCCAGTTCCTGACTCAGCAAGACCCGCCGCTTTGGGATATGCTGAAGAATTAGGGATTCATTTTGAAGAGGGATTATTGAAAGACAGATATCGAAAAAAAGGTTCTATGAGAAGCTTTATTGAACCATATCATGGTGAACGGATTGAAATTAACAAGGGTATTGTTCCAATACCAGAAGTTATTAGAGGAAAAAACGTAGTGGTAATCGACGACAGTATAGTCAGAGGCACAAGTTCAAAATCTATTATTCAGATTCTCCGATCAGCGGGCGCATCAAAGATATCACTTATAGTCACTTTTCCACCTATAAAATATCCTTGTTATGCAGGAATTGATTTTCCATCACAAGATGAGCTTTTGGCGTTTCAGAATCAAGAGCAAGGGGACGATCGAATTGAATTTGCAGTCGCGAAAAGTATCGGTGCAGACAAAGTAATCTACAATGATACCATTACGTTGGCACAGGCAATCGGTATAGATGAAAAAGAATTGTGTTTTTCTTGTTCAACAGGGAGTTACAAACCCCTTGGCATAAAACCAGTTTTCAAAACTCGTGCTGAAATAAAGGGGGACACAACATAAAATTTGCGATAATTAAAAACATGGATTCTAAAATTCCTATCCCCAACAACTTTTTCCTAAGCAATTTAAATATTTGTAAACTCAACTAATTAAAATTGAAAAGACTATATCTTATTTTCATTTGCATTGCAGGGGTTGTTTCTCTGTCTTTTCTTTCATATCTAATTATTCAATATTATCAACGTCCTGAATATTCTTTGGCGGTCGACGCTATGAAAGAACAGCAATCACTTTTCACAAACAGCAGGATTATGCTGACTAATGTAGGAAAACAACCAGTGACTCATGTTGTTGTTGATTATGGTATTAAAAAAGAAACAATACAATCTATCAATCCTGGAGAAAAAATTTCACTCTCACCACCAGAAGGAAGTAACTTGAATCTTGTTAGAATCAAAGCAGACAATGGAATAAACATAACTACGGCATACCGAACACCTATCAAAATGCCGGGGATGATGGGCTCATGATAAGAATAGTTTTACTAATGTAATTCTAACTTTAAGCGAATCCCCCACGGTAGGTCTGGATCTACCGGACGTTTTAGAGAAAAAAGAAGAAAATAGGAAATCATGACATTAAAATTACCGAATGCTAATTTTTTTTTATTGAAAAATTCGATATTCAAGACGTTATGTCAAGAGATAATTAAACTTGATTCATCAATTAGATCTGCAGGGATTACAAATGAAGATGGCATAATATTACATATTAGTCACCGTAAGGGTATCAAGCCATTACTCTCTTCTGAAGAAAGAGCTCAATACGCAATTACTGCAGCTACCAGACAATTTACCAGGCTTAGGTGGGAAGTATTATTGGGCAAGATACAATATGCAAGTTCGCATTATTCCAAACTTATCCGAGCTACCATCCCTATAACTGATGAAAATAGAAAGTTATCATTCGTAATAATACTTTCTCTTGACCCTGGAACAGATAATTTTCATGAAATAATAGTCGAAAAGGTAATCCCATTAATCAAGCAGAAAAAAAATGACTTGGTGAAATCCTAATCTAGTAAAATGATAATTTATCTTGTCTTAACTTATTTTGCAGAAAGGCCGCCGTCAATAGTCAAAGTTGTTCCGGTAATCCAATTTGCATCATCCGAACATAGATAAACAACGGCTCCTGAAATGTCACTAGTATTTCCTATCCTCCTTAATGGAAATGACGATTCTAATAACTCTTTAGACTTTTCATCTTGCAAATAAGGTTCTATCATGGGACTTCTTATAGTAGATGGTACAATACAGTTGCATCTAATACCAAATGGTCCGTATTCTACTGCTATGCTTTTTGTAAACATTATGATACCAGCCTTAGTGGCGCCATAAATGGACAGAGGAACATTTGGAATTGCACGTATTCCTAGTAATGAAGAGATATTAACAATACTTCCAATTTTTTTTTCCATTATTATTGGCAAAACAGCCTTGGTCATCTGAAAAGTACCTATCAAATTTGTAGAGATTAGATTATCCCATTGATCTTCACTCATCAGGTGAAATGATATTGGATCGTTTAGCACACCAGCATTGTTTACAAGAATATCCACAGTATCGAAGGATGATATAGTTTGCTCAATAACATTTAGCACTTCTGCCTCTTTGGTGATGTCTGCACTTACAGCTAGTAAATCATTGCTCTTTTCAGTGTCTGAAATAACCTTTGTCAATTTTGAACGATCTCTACCAACTAGAGTCACTTTACATCCTTCATTAACGAGGCGTTCAGTTGTAGATCTTCCTACTCCTCCACCTGCGCCTGTTACAATAGCAACTTTTCCCTTAAGACTCATATCAAATAATAGATCTATAAACTTTTAAAGTTTAAACATATATACATACTTTAAATTTCCAATAAATTTTGATTTTATCGATGAAACATTCGCTTGACAAATCTGAACTCTCACCTAATGATATTACAATAGGAATCATAGGAGGAGGACAACTCGGTAAGATGATCGGAATAGAGGCAAAAAGAATGTCACTAAATGTTGCGTATTTAGATCCTGACATGAATTGTCCTGCCTCATCTATTGCGGATCAAATGATTGTAAGTGATTTTAAAGATGAAAAATCGATTATTGAATTGGCAAACAAATCTGATGTATTAACCTTTGAAATTGAGCTTGCAAATTCTTCAGTTCTAAAAGATCTGGAAACAAGAGGGTATGCTGTTCATCCGGCTTCGGGCGTATTAAATACAATTCAAAATAAGCTAAGACAAAAGAGATTCCTAAGAGAAAAAGGAATTCAAGTTCCAGAGTTTGAAGAAGTTACAACAGTTGAACAAGCGAAGAAAATTTGTGAAGAATTCGGTTATCCATCAGTGCTAAAAGCCTGCGAAGATTCCTACGACGGTAGAGGAAATTTCCTAGCTAAATCTCTTCGTGATGTAGAAAGAGGGATTCAGTATTTTGAAGGGAGAAGATGCATGATAGAAAAATTCATTCATTTTACAAAGGAAGTATCTGTCATGGTTGCTCGTAACACGCGTGGACATATAGTATCTTTTCCAGTAGCACAAAACATTCATACCAACAATATTTTGGATACCACTATCGCTCCGGCAAACATCAGTAGCAGAGTCGATTCCGAGGCAAAGTTGATAGCAGAAAAGGTTGTTGATTCTCTGAAAGGTGTCGGAGTATTTGGTATCGAAATGTTTCTCGAAGGCAACAAATTAATGATAAACGAAATAGCACCCAGACCCCACAACTCTGGGCATTTTTCAATCGAGGCTTGTAGTGTTTCTCAATTTGAACAACACATACGTGCCATACTTGGTCTACCATTGGCAAAACCGAGACTGATGTCTCCTGTGGTTATGATGAATATCCTAGGAATACCTAACTACACTGGAAGATATTGTTTTAAAGGAATTGAAAAAGCCTTCACCATTCCTGGTCTTAAAGTGCATTTCTATGGAAAAAAGATAACAAAACCAAAACGAAAATTAGGTCATTTTACCATAACTGCAGAAAACGTAGAGGAAGCGTTATCTAGAGCTAATACAGTAAGGAATTTGTTAAAAGTAGGGAAACGGCGTGGAAATTAATAAGAAGAATAAACCACTTGTTGGAATTATTATGGGAAGTGATTCGGATCTAAAAGTTATGATTCAGGCGTCAGAATTTCTAGAAAAAAATCACGTTCCATATGAAATGGAGATTGTTTCAGCTCACAGGACTCCGGATCTAATGTTTGAGTACGCAAAAACTGCGAAAAGGAGGGGCCTAAAGGTAATTATCGCAGGAGCAGGAGGATCCGCACATTTACCTGGTATGATTGCATCGCTTACTACATTACCAGTTATAGGTGTCCCTATAGAGAGTCATAATCTAAATGGGGTCGATTCTCTCCTTTCAATTGTCCAGATGCCAAGTGGAATCCCAGTTGCTTGTGTTGCAATTAACGGTTCCATAAATGCCGCAATTCTAGCATGTCAAATATTAGCTTTAAGTTCAAAGAGTATATCAGCTGATGTTGAAGACTATAGAAAAAATTTGTATCATAGTGTTATAAAAAAGAGGGAACGATTCAAAAAGAAGTAAACCATCCAAGTTTGCTTAGCATATATATTTTCATGAAATAACTAACATGATAATGTATAACCCTACCGTAACCCCTAGCGAAACTTTTGTTATGCTCATAGACCTATTTAAGGCGGCCGCATAATTATCGAATTGATCTTTTCCCATTAATTTTATTTGCGAATATGAATCCAAAAGTGAGAATCTTGAAGATGATGCATTGGATACGGCCTTTTGAGAAATCTCTCTGAAGGCTCCAATAATTTTTTCATATTTAGTAACATTTCCCAGTGCATAATATCCCATACGTGTTCTTTTTCCAGAACTAGAATGAGTGTCTGATGAGCAGATTTCTAACATATAGAATCCTTGCTGATTTAATTCATTGAGTATTCTATCTCGTAATCCGTTACCAAGATTGTTTGAATCGGACCAACCAACAAGATAATTCTCATTGTTGATTTGAAAATTCAGAACACCAATACCCGCTCCACCTAATTCAATAAATTTGAATTCTGACCCTGTAGAGTTGGCGTATCCAATTCCGTAGGAATGATATTCTAGAGTCTTTAGTTTTTTTAAAGAAGTTAACGCAAGATCACAAAGGATCGTTTCTTCTTCTGAAGAAATCTTTTTTCCTAGTGCATTATGTGCATCAACAATCATGATGTCAGAAAATCCTGCCTCTTTGACGTATTCTTCGACTTTTTCTCGAATTGAATATGGTAAGTCCTCCATCCCGCTATCTTTTGAAATGATCATGAATACGCTAGTCTTGAAATTTAAACAAGTCAATGTGAAATCATCCGATTTTGTTTGTAAAGGCAACGTACACTCGTTGCCACTATTTTTAATAATTGAATTTTTTAGTGATTCAAGATACTTGGTGACTTCCGAGATTGTAGGCAAATTTAATGAGTGGTCAGAAATACTATGTAACACTATTGCATTTTTTTGAAAGAAATTAAATAGTTTATGAGGAAGATTACTCCCACCTATTGGATTAAATGGCCCTGGATGTATATCAGGCAATACAACAAATACTTGTTTTCCGTCTTGTCTTTCAAATTTCATCATCTGGGTTCTTATCTTATCTAATTTGGATCTTGATTCAAATATGTCCTCCATCTTTTCTTGCTTATTTTCTGTCCACGCAGATAAGAATGCCTGTAATATTCTAAAAGTGCTTTTGATATTTGGACATCCAGCCCTGTCAGCTAATATGGACCATACAACCCCTACTGTAAAGATAAGAGAACCCATAACTAGTTCCGTAACATGGTCATGCAGAATAAATGTGGAAGTATATGGTAATAAATTAATAAAAAAAATAGTAGGCATAATAAACGAAATTAATACAGCTCTAATTATTCTTGATCCAAAGACTGAAACAAAAATACCGTAACGAAGTCCACTTGCAATGAACATTCCTACCAAATCATAATTAACGATATCTGAATTCTTGCTGAAAATATTATTTGCTAATAATCCTAATAAAATAGTTACTAGCCAAAGGGAGCTTGAAAAAGCTGCAACATGAATCACTTTTGAAATCTTATTTGTAGGTGTTCCCTTTAGTAAGAATAGATCTAGAAAAAAACTACCTACAGTAATTCCAATTCCTATGACAAAATGAGTTATTAATTCCGTAAAATGAGAATAGGAATTATAATTAATGCCTATTATTCCTAATGACGCAATTATTGAGATTGCTACCGAGGTTTTGTACGAAGATGGATTTAACAGTGTGAAATACCATCTTCTGTGTATATCAGTTACACTGTCTTCACTCATGAATTAATGCTATTAATATAATTCTATACTGGGAAAACGATTCTGATAATTATAGAAATTCCTATGAGGGCACCAGTAACACCTAGTATAACTTCTGGTTTTACCTTAACACCACGAGTTTCATCTTCAAAAAACCTTAATAATCCTGCGCTTGATGCAGGCAATGGTGCATTTTTTTTCTTTCCTTCGCCCAATGTAAAAGTTACTTCTGAATCATCTCTTAAATACATTCCGTTTTATTCGCTTGTAATATTAGAGAGTCTTAAAATTAATTGAGAACCTTTATTTTTTCTAAAATATTGATATAAATGTCGATGACTCTCAATCTTTGTTCCTCCTCATCTAAATTTTTATCTGAACCAATACTCATTATTAATTCCACTAGTCTCTCTCTTATTTTTTCGCTTATGCTAAAATCTGGCAGTATTCTCTTGTCGATAGTCTTGTCTATGTCTTCTGTTGATTTTGGTTCTTTTTGCGTAGTAGTGTTCCCACAAATAATACATGTGACTTCATTATTTTTTTTTACTTGGATTCCATTGCATTTTTCGCAAGGTTCAGATAGTAGGGTTCCTCCCTTAAGCAAGGATTCTGCAGCTTGTTTTAGATTTTCTTTATATTTGTCACCAGATATTGACATATTCTGCATTACATCTTTGCGATCATGTAAATTAAAGTCTTCTTACCGACTGGCGATAACTTATACCCTCATTAATAGATAGACAATAATAATGAGATTTCAATTTTTTCCATTCATTCACAAATCTTAGTACTTCTTGTTAATCGGGCAAGGCTTAATAATGAGAATACTTCAATGGAAATTAATTATAATATGGCGGTGATATGCAAAAAATGTGGACTACCAAACGACCTTTGCGCATGTGGCGAGCTGGATAAAGAAGAAACAAGAATTGTAATAAGACTTGAAACAAGACGTTTTTCCAAAACTACTACCATGATAGAAGGTATTGATCCGAAATTGAGTGATATACAACATATAGTAAAAGAATTGAAAAGTAAATTAGCCTGTGGCGGAACTGCAAAGGATGGGTTCATTATGCTACAAGGTGACCACAGGGAAGATGTAAAATCTTACCTAGTTAAATTTGGGTTCACAGAATCTGCGATTGAAGTACAGTAGTCGTTTTTTAGGACTGATAATTACTTCAATTGAATTCTGGCCTGCATGCATCAGATCTATTGAAAAAATAAAATAAAAAATAAGAATTTTTAGGGATTGAATTTTTATAATTTACCAGTGATGTTTTTCGTCAGGAATCAGACCTATTTGTGATTGTTCAAAATATTTATCCAACTCTTGTACCCATTTTTCCTTTGCTGAACCGCCACCGAGACCTTTTTTCCTTAACCAGAAGGCTATTGCTGCGAGTAAGAACACTGCAAACATCATTGTTCCAAATATGTAGACCATTACATCGTAAAATAAAGGATCGTACGATGGACCAATTTGACCAATTAGACTGTGGACTGCATTTCCAACCATTGTAACAAGTCCTTCAATTCCGCTCATTATCTATTAGCAAATTAATTCTATGATATATACATTTTGGTGAGCCAGTTTAAAGTAGGCGTAAAATCGATCAGAATATTCAGACAAAAACGAAAATCGAAAGCTTTTCAATTGAGTGCCTAGACAGCTTAGAATATTTTATAGGACTTTAATCGAAGCGAAGACACTCAACACTTTCATTATCATAAAATAAGTAATGGCTATATAAACAAAAAATAGTAGTAAAGTAGCGCTATGCCTTTACCGGTTTTTTACCTCTGCTCATCACAAAGAATGCAGCAGCTACGGCGCCAAATATTGCAACTAGTGCAGCAACGTAAATTGCAGCATCACCAATATTCTTACCAAAGAACGGTACTCCAGAACCGTACGCACCAGCTTGTTCAGCGTTGGCTACCTTTTCCTTAGCGAGTTTGAGTTGTTCCTCAACACCAAGTGACCCCCCTGGACCACTGACATATTGTGCACTTGCGGTTTGATACAAGGTTAAGGCTAATGGTCCCATTGCAATTAGTATTGCTGCCACTGTAACGACACTAACTGAATTCATACTAAATTTGTAAATTCGAATCCAAATATATAACCTTATTGGTCTTGAAAATATTTTCAGACAAATTTAAAATACTATTGTTGTTAGAATTAGGAATTTCTAGTTTGATTATTGTATAAGTAACATTTAAGATGCGCATTATTGATTTCTACTTAAATGGCTCGGATTCATGCTCATACACACGGGAAATCACATTCAACACGTCCTATTTCGTACACTGCTCCTTCTTGGATTAATCAGAAATCAGAATTATCTACCATTATTGTTCAGCTTTCAAAGGATGGCCTCAGTCCAAGTGAAATAGGGGTTAGAATGAGGGATCAATATGGAGTTCCTCTAATAAAACCAATATTGGGAAAGGGAATAAGCCAGCTTCTTGAGGAAAATAATTCTACTCCAGAGATGCCTGAGGACCTCAACCAACTAGTTCAAAAGGCATTGGCTTTACAAAAACATCTAATGGTGCACAATACTGACAAAAGAAATATTCGTTCGCTTGAATTGATAGAAGCAAAAATTCATAGACTGTCAAAATATTATAAGAAGAAAGGAAAGATTTTGCAAAATTGGAAATATGCTGCAGTAATTGCTCGACTTGAATAATGAATTAAATGGGTTACAAGGAATTTTATGAAAATGTAAATCTAACTAGTGAAAAAGTAAAGAATCTAATTAACGATAGAAAAGATACTTTAATAGTATCAAATTCATCATGCGATGGAATTGTTTCTGCAAGCCTATTGATTAGAGCTATTTGGAAATTGGGCGGAAAGGCAACAGCGCGCTTTGTGAATAAAATCAGTCAAGATAGTATTGCTGATTTAAAAAGTGAAGATCATGAATTTTATTTATTCACAGAGCTTGGCACGGGTTTATCAGAATTATTCAACAAGTTTTTTTCGAACGAGTGGATTGTACTGGACCATAGGAAACTTTCTTTTGCCGAGATAGCAACAGACGATAATAATGCTATCTTAAATCCGTGGAAATACGATATTGATGGTAATAAAGAGGTTACTTCGGGAGGTATTTCTTATCTTTTAGTAAAAAGTATGGATAAAAGATTTACAGATCTATCTCCGCTAGCAATTGTTTCAGCATTGGGAGAATATCAAGATGTAGGGGATAAGAGATCTCTTATTGGTCTTAATAATGAGATACTAAAAGATTCAGAAAAAAATCGATTAATGCAGACAGATATTGATCTTTTGTTGTCCTTTAATGAATCCTTACCGATCCATGAATCTATTGCCAATACATCGATCCCATATTTGTATGGAATAACATCGAATAGTGACAAGTGCCTTGAGCTCATGAAGAACACTAACATTAACTTGAAAAAAGATGGAAGATGGAAAACAATAGCCGATATTAATCAAGAAGAAAAATTTCTTATCATTGAATCTATTAAGTATCACCTTAGTTCTCAAATGAACAGGAATGTTGAAAATTTAGAAAACATTCTCATAGGTTATACCTACGTTCTTCCGGCAGAAGAATACGGCAGTCATTTATATGACGCACGTAGATTTTCAGAGTTATTGAATTCTTGTGCACTCAGTATGAAATGTGGAATAGGTTTGAGCATTTGCCTTGGTGAACGAACAGAACCTCTCGAAGAGGCTGAAAGGGACTTACAAGAATTTAAGAATAGTTCACAAAAATTAGTCTCTAAAATCCTAAAAGAAAAGTGGAGAATCTCTGATAAGGGCTTGTTTGTATTCATTAGTGCGGATGGGATCATTGAACCAGATTATGGTGGTTACGTTGGTTACCTGTCTCGTCTTTTGACATCTCATTATCAATTTATGAATAAAATGATAATCTTGAAAATAGTAATTGATGAGAATTATTCCAAATATTTCCTTAGCTCTCGTTACTATGGAGATATGGATGTTGAACAGATGGCAAAGGAATTGTCTAATACAATTGATGGAATTACAGTGACATTTAGTAATGCCGATGGACAAATTATAATTCCTTCGGCACAAGAGGATACATTGATGTCTATTATTTCGAAACTATTCAAGAAGATTTCAAAATGAAAGAAGGGTTTAATATCAAGTCTAGTATGAAAATACAATTTGATAGTAAGAAGGAAGTAGATACTATTATCGATGTATTAACACCGGATAATATTCGTATCCCCGAAGGATTAGAGATTGATATTAAATCTCATAACAAATATTTAGTGATTGATATTTATTGCGAGAATGGGACAGGAACGTTCCTTAATACTATAGATGAACTACTAGAACACATATCTTTATCAAGCATAGTGACATCTAATGATTGATCCTAAGATTCTCAAGGATAATCCCCACCTCATTAAAGACATGCTAAGGAGAAGAAAAGTTGAATATCCATTTTCCGAGCTATTGGATCTAGACAAAAAAAGACGTGATTTAATAATAGAAACTCAGAATTTAAGACACAGAAAAAATACTTTATCTCAAAGTATTGCGAAGAAGAAAAAGAATCAAGAAAGTGTAAATAAAGAACTCGATGAAATGAAAAATGTTGGCGAGATGATGCACAGTTTGGAGGGCGAGAAAAACAGAGTAGAAAAAAGATACTCTGAATTAATTTACTCGATTCCCAATATCTTGGATGAATCAGTGCCCACTGGAGATAGTGAGAAGGATAATATTGTTATCAGAATGCATGATGATTACATTAAATCTGGCGTCAAGAGCGACCATGTTAATCTGGCCAATTCACTTGGACTAATTGATATGGAAAGAGCTGCAAAAATATCTGGAGCTCGATTTTATTTCTTAAAAAGTGAGCTTGTTAAAATGAACCAGGCTTTGATAAACTATGCCTTGGACTTTCTTGCTGAACATAGCTACCAATTGATTCAACCCCCGTTTATGCTAAGGAAGGATGCTATTAAGGGGTCTATTATTATGGATGATTTTAAAGATGTGATTTATAAAATTGAAAATGAAGATCTATTTTTGATTGGTACATCGGAACATGCAATGGCATCAATGCACATGGATGAAATTTTGGACTCAAGAAAATTGCCCTTAAGATATGCGAGTATCAGTCCATGCTTTCGAAAGGAGGCTGGCGCACATGGTAAGGACATGAAGGGAATTTTCAGGGTTCATCAGTTCGAAAAAGTGGAACAATTTGTGATCTCAGATTCCTTAAATTCATTTGATGAACAGGAAAGAATGTTAAATATCACAGAAAGCTTTTACCAAAATTTAGAAATCCCATTTAGAGTAGTACTGTTGTGTAGTGCGGATACAGGCAAAGTCTCTTCAAAGACATATGATATAGAAGCATGGATGCCCGGACAAAATCAGTATAGAGAAATAGGATCATGTTCTAATTGTATTGATTTCCAGTCGAGAAGATTAAGTATACGTCATAGAGAAAAAGTCACTGAAGAAACACAGCTCGTACATACACTGAATAGTACACTTGTCGCCACGGAGCGCACAATGGTTGCAATTCTTGAAAATTATCAAACAAATAATCGCACCGTAATAGTCCCAAATGTATTAAGAAAATACATGGGAGAGATACAAGAAATAAAAATAAAATAAGTTACTAGTAGAAGTATATAGATGTTGATTAATTTATGTACAAGTTTAATTCTCTCACAAGTATACTAGGTAAAATATTGTTTTTAATCAATGATGAACTAGCTATTAGATTGTTTATAGATTTTGAAGGTATGAGATAAGAGTTATAATTGTTTTATAGTTTGTTTTACAATTAACAGTAACGCTTCAACTACAACTGGTGGTGGGTTATTGGTTGTTACTCCAATTCTTAAATTCGTCCCGCCCCCAGCTCTGATTTTCAATTCATTTAATTCAAAATTCTTGAATCAAACAGTCTTGACGAGTGAATCAATTAGTCAATATCATTCGGATGTGCGAATAATTAAATTCAAAAAACAAACAGTGTTTCTAAATTGTTCTGTTCATAATATTAAAATCTACGTAATACCCTTGGTTTTAATAATTCAGGATGTTCTTTTAAGCTTCTTATTAATTGAATCATTTTATCCCTGTCTTCTGGCAGGTTGCCACCAATCGAATATACATTTGAAGCATGATTAGCCCTAAAGACAATAGATGATGAAGGCGTTATGTTACCGATCAGAATTTCAAGCTCATCAAGTATTAATGAATCATCCAAAAATTCAAATGGTTCACCAAATTTCTGCATAAACTCATCGTATACACCATCTTCAAGAATTAGCGTCAAGGCAGCTAGAAAGTTCGGTGAAACATCACTTACTACTTTAGCTGTCTCTTTTATATGTTCAATTGAATATTTCTTACCACCAATACCCAAAATAATCATACAGGAGATAATGAAACCGCTTTTTTTTGCCCTGTTGCACGCATCAATAATTCCCTTGGAAGTGGCCCCTTTGGTTATTTTTCTGAGTAGTATATCTTGCCCTGTTTCTATTCCCACATATAACATATTTAGTCCCCTTTCGTTGAGTAAAGTCAACTCATCAGATCTTTTCTGAAGGAGATTTTTCGGCATTGCATAACAAGAAATTCTCTTTAAATTTGGAAAATTTTCCTTAACATAATCCAAGACTTGAATCAATTTTTCTGTTGAGAGGTTTAATGCATCGCCATCTGCTAGAAATACCTTTTCGGTTTGAGGATATGATTTAGATACGATATCGATTTCGCTTTTGATTTCTGCCCACGGTCTCTCAGAGTATTCTTTAGTTCTATACATATTACAAAATGAACACTTGTTAAATGAACATCCCAAAGTAATCTGAAATATAACCGAATTAGCTTCTGAAGGAGGCCTATAGAGCGGATAATCGTATCCAAGTTCAATCATGATACCTATTAGTATTCTTATACCATTTAACTTGTGTGGAAAAAATTGAACTCATAGTAATACATAGGCTGAATTCAATATTAGCTTCGCGGCGGTAATAGACATCTATGTAACTGATTTCATATTGAATGGATCCGCCTAATCACGATATGAATTTCACCCTACCGCCAGTTTTAAAGACCAAATTTATTATTACGTGACTTACACAAGATATATAAAATTATGAAATGAAAAATGCTGAAATTGTCAAAATATTTCGTGAAATTGCATACCTTATCCAGATAGCGGAAAATGATCCAAATACCATCTACAAGGTTAGGGCATATGAAAAAGCTGCAGATGTAATAGAGAAGTTGACTATTGGACTTGAAGAAATATATCTTAAAAATGGTATTCAGGGTCTTCGAAAAATACCTTCGATTGGTAATGCTATTTCATTAAAGATAGAAGAATTTATCAAGTCACATAAAATCGATTATCATCAAGAGTTAACGACGAAAATACCCCTCAAGATGTCCGAATTTTATAATATGAGAGGGATAGGTCCCAAGACAATAAAGATACTTTATGAGAAATTGAAAATCACCAGTATATCTGATTTAGAAAAAGCAGCATCTGAAGGAAGAATCGCAAAGTTAAAGGGTTTTTCAAAGATGAAAGAAGAGAATATCCTGAGAACGATTCAACTATCAAAAAAAAATAAAACCAGATACTTACTGGGAGATGTTTATCCTCTGATAAAAAAAATAGAGAGAAGATTGACCACCGAAGATAGTGTGATTCGCTGTGCAGTTGTAGGTTCTTTCAGGCGTATGAAAGAGACTATTGGGGATATTGATATTTTAGTCTCTACAAAAGAACCAGAAAAAGTGGTTAACTTTTTTGTCAATATGCCTGAAGTCGAAGAAATTAAGGGTAAAGGCAAAGCAAAAGCATTTGTTGAACTTAGCAATGGAATTGGTGTTGATTTGTTGGTGGTTCCTGAAGAAAGTTTTGGATCCGCTTCACAATATTTTACTGGAAACAAGGATCACAATATTTCGTTACGCAACTTGGCTATTTCAATTGGACTTCATCTTAATGAATGGGGTCTATTTACCAAAAAAAAGAAACAAATTGCCGGAGACGATGAACAAGAAATTTATGAAAAACTCCACCTTGAATATATCCCACCTGAACTAAGGGAAAATTGTGGCGAAATTGAGTATTATTCTAATAATCAAAAGGAGAGATTAGATTTAATAGATTATGGTGATCTAAAAGGAGACCTCCACACTCATAGTGAAAAAACCGATGGTACAATGTCAATTAAAGATATGGCTTTACAGGCAAGAAAAAAATTTGGATTAGATTATATCGCAATTACTGATCATACAAAGAGCCTTAGATTGGTAAATGGTTTGAATGAAAACCAACTGCTAGACCAAATAAATAATATACAAGAATTAAATGATGTTATAAACGAAGACTCAACTGGTAGTAGGTTTAGGATTTTGAGTTCTGCCGAAGTCGACATTCTTAAAGACGGTACTCTTGATATAGTCAATAATGTATTGGATAAGCTAGATATCGTAGGAGCTTCAATACACTCAAATTTTTCATTATCCAAGGATATTCAAACGGAGAGACTTATTAAGGCAGCAAAAAACCCAAACATAGACATATTGTTTCACCCTACAGGTAGAATAATAAACAAAAGGGAAGGTTATTCAATAGACGTAGAAAAAATAATTAATACTGCATGTGAGACCAGAACTGTTCTTGAAATCAATTCCAGTTATAATAGGTTGGATTTAAGAGATGAACATATACGATTGGCAGTACAAAATGGAGTAAAACTGGCCATAAATTCTGATGCTCATCACCCTGTCCATTTTGCTTACCTTTTATTTGGAATAGGTCAGGCGCGAAGAGGATGGGCAAAAAAAATGGATATTATCAATACGTTAAAAGTAGATACTTTACTTAAGGAGCTAAAGTAGTGTATTCAATTACTGGTTCAAGATAAAATTAAAAGGGGAATAAATTCAATCTATACTCGGTGTCGACTTGTCCTTCATTGAAATCATAAATTGCTCCAATTTTTAGTCTTTCATGATGCAAATGATGGCACTTTCCTTCTGCATCATTATTCGTAATTTCGTCATCAATCCTTATGATTCTAAAGAATTCAGTCAAAATCTAGTGTCTGTTACCTATAAATCAAGCCATTTTAATTCCGTCATCCGTTAGTCTTATTCTTCCTATATCTTTCATAGTTAAGTTATCCAGGTTCATCCCATCTTCATATCATTTTGATAACGCTTGGAGAGCTCACATTTAAATAATTTGATATGTCCACCGTAGTAGCATATTCCTTTTGTTTAGTAAGCTCGTATATAACTTCGAGATCCTCTTCCATTCTATCTATTCGGTCTCCCTTCTTAGTAACATTTAGCTCACTATTTTTCGACCGCTTTTGAGATTCTTTCTAAAGCATCTTCCGTACCTTCTAGAATATGTTTTTTAACCATCTTTGAAAAAATTCCCATGAAACCCGATAGTCTAATATCCCATTCTACGTCAATTATACTTTCCTGGTCTCCATCGGGATTAATGACAACTACCTTTTTTCCCTTTAGTGGTCCGTCTGTAATTTCTGTTGTAATAGACTTCATTGGATTTATTGTAACGGTTTCTTTACAAACGGAATTCTTGAAAGCAATCACAACTTCTCTCTCCACTACTTTATCTGATTTGGTTATATTGTTAATGGATTTTGTTCCATGCCAGAATTCTGGTTCTCTATCAACGTCGGACAAAATTTTCCAGACCTCGGAAACAGGAGCATTGATCTTCTTTGATGTATGAAAATTAGCCATAATGTAATCAAAATCCATGCCAATATATGAATTTGGCATGTTTTTCATAAAGAGGATAAAATATCAATGAAATTAAAGAGATGTCCATCAATTGATTTTTCCCCTGACAAAATTTGATAATTTTGCTTGAATATTTTTCTACTAAACATAATAATTATTATCGTAGTCTACAACCATGAGTAATCCTGCACATTTTTGTAATAAAAAGTAATGATTAATGGCATCCATATGAAATTAATTGTCCTATGACAAATAACGGATTATGATACTAGTTCTCAATGAAAGAGATCAAGATAAGTAAAGTCAGGTTCCCCCTCTACTATACCTGATTTGCAGAATTTAATTTGTATCGATCTAATAAATTACTTCCTTATCGCAGACAGGAACCACTTTGGAAGTATGTTATAATTCATCCTGACAAAATAATTGAATGCCGAATCTAACACATATGTTTTTGCCCAGTCGTCTTTAGACCTTATGGACCTACCATACGCTTGGACTAATCTTAACCCCGTCTGCCAATAATACCATTCTTTGTTAAGTTTCCTTTTCTCTGAAGTCCATCTATCGGCGATGTTAGGATAAGGCACTTTTGTAATTATTTGAAACCTGGACAAGTTATCTTTTAAATCAAGCCCAGTATGCAGAGAGGGGGAAATAAGTACAGTTGGTTTCTTACTTTCGGCATGTTCTTTTATTACTTCGTCCCTTTCGATTTCGGGATCCGTCAAAATTAATCTCCTTGAATTCAATTTTGAAAGATTTTCCTTGATAAAATTTAGCTGCTCATAAGAAGTTGTATGTATTATACCCTTATCGTTACTGTGTATGTGCATTATATTATCAATTGCCCGTGATATTTTTGTCTTTATATCCACCTGCTGTAAATTACTAAAATTAAGGTATTCTACACTAAGAGGAAAAATGGGTCTATTTTCAACAGGGAAATCTGATTGGATTTGTATGAATTTAGTTTTATTCTCTTCGAGGTCTATTCCGAGATTCTTCTCAAACGTTATATGATTAAGAATTGTTGCGCTCATAATTAGTGTTTTTGGACATTTTTCAACAATTGTTCTAATATACTTGGAGGGATCCAAGGGTTTCAATTCTACCCTCACAACATCGTAATTTTCTTTTCCCACTTCTGAGACTATCCAGTTTTTAGGACTTGAAAGAATGTTATTTATGGTTCTCGTGAGCTTTTCGATATCCTGTACAATATCAATCAATAATTCTTTATGAATCTGTAAGTTTTTTCCACTTTCCGACTTGATATCTATTTCTAGACTAGAATCATCTTCAAATAATTCTGACGCGCTTACTATTCTTTTGTTTCTTGCTTTAGCCTTCCTTTTTGGGTCATATCCATATTTCACTTTTCGTTCCTTTACCAAAGAATAAACGAGAGAGTCATATCCTATTAACATGAGGATAGTTTTCTCCAAGTCAATCAAAAAATCTAACCAACCATCTATATCATATCCATAATCGACCATCTTAAAGCTAGGAATATATCTTCTCCACCTTTTCTTTGATATCGAAAGTCCTCTGAATTTTACGATTTCAGTTTCAAGTAAATGTGCTTCATCCAGTACAAGTAATTCCCGTTGTTGCATCATATTTTTGTTTGTTAGTAATGATAAAAAAATTGAGTAATTAAAAATTGAATGACTTGCTTTTAATGCTTGAAATAATTGATCAAAGTAGTAACAAGGATTCCATGCACGAGGAGTATCAAAATTTTTTAAGTGAATCCAGTTTGAATATTCAGTTTTATAATATTCTAATTTTTCCCTATTAATTAAAGTTCTTTCATTTTCTTTTCCCTTGTAATCAGTTTTATAATCATTTATGAAAGTTCTGTATTTACATCCTGTTCCTTCCATTGATTCATCAGATAAACATGGCCCATATTCACAAGAGGTATGTCTACACTCATTTTCAGATCCCGAGTTACATGATGTGCAAAAATATTTTCCTTTCTCAATAAAGTCTTCTTTTACCCTACACAAAAAGTTGCTTTTTCCTTTAGCGACTTTTAGAAGCTTGTAATCATGAGTATACTGAGTTTGGAGATCCTTGGTTGCAGTACATATGTAACTAGACCCAAGCGCTCGGGCAATCGTTATCGCAATTGCACTTTTGCCAAATCCAGTTGGCGCTTCCAATAGAATGTATTTATAACCTGAATTAAAAGCATCACAAACCTGCTCAATAACTTGTTCTTGATTACGTCTAAATGAAGTGTGAGGAAAATTCTTTAAGTAATCATTTACACTTACTACTTTATTCAAGTATAGGGAAAGGAGTAAGTAATTGCTGAAATAAATTTTTCCTATTTTATTTAATTTGGTCTTCAAATATTCATATACTTTTCAAAGCCCCTTGGAGAGCTATCTCTATAATTATGGAGAACAGCATAATAAAGGAACACAAGATTTGAAGTAGCAGGTACGACTTATATGAAACCAAAGCGTTAGGTTTCATAGTCAGATAACATGAGATTCCAGATTGTTCTGATATCATTCTTATTTCTCATAGTAATTACGACTTTTATTCCTCATTTTCTTTCATTTGCCCATCTTTCTCATACGCCCCATTACAATGGAGGATCCAACAGAGATGGAATGGGAAAGTACTATCCATATATGGCTTTAGATCCCGAATATGCCACTCCTAACAAGCCAACACAGATAACATTTAGCGTACAAGACTTTGATGGAAAAGATGTATACAATATCGAAACAATGGTTGAGATCTATCAAGAAAGTACGGGGGAAAGGGTAAAGGGATTCCCTTGGACAGTACGGGATATCGGAGATTTCAATCTATATTATGTGTTCCCTAATCCAGGCTCATATGAAATAGTACTTAGTGTAGCTAACGATGACAAGATGGTGAATCACAACCAGTTAGATCCCCCAAGATCCATTCTGTCTAGTATAACTGATTGTAATTGTCAACGAGTAATATTCAATGTAACTATCTCAGACTCGTGGGGACTGGTTAGAAATTCTCTTTTGGTCATTTCCATTTTAACTCCAATCATAGTTCTTGGGATAGTCTTAGGAAGAATATATTATAAAAGGAGAAACCAAACTTCAGATGCGATACCAGAAAAAGAAAATCTGAAATATATAATTATGTTGCTTGCCATAGCTGGCGGCTTAGTACACATGGCGATTTTTCCCGAACATGGATCATTACAAATTTATTATTCAGTTTTCTTAATGGCAGCAGCTGGAGCTCAGGTAGCATACGGAATCTTGTATATTTTGATCAATTTTGCTGGCGATTCCTATTCGGGTAACAACAGAAAATATATCTTAAGTCAATACAAAAAAAGGGTCGCATTAAATCTTTTCGGATTGATTGGAACTTCTGTTCTCATAGGATTGTATGCGTATTCGGTTATTCTAGCCCCTCCGTTGTCTCCTGACAATAAGGCGGAGAATATTGATACTGCAGGAATTTTGGCAAAGTCAGTAGAGATATTCTTGGTAATTGGAATAGTATACCTGTTAGCATGGGAAAAGAGAAGGGTAAAAAAGATTCTTGTCAGTGCAAAATAATTATTAATTGATGATAAGGAAAATGATAAGTACTGAGGTATAATTGAGATAGGAATATATTCTGAAACTTAGTTCAAAATATATTATCACTGGGGATTATTTACAATGTAATTAAGTTGGTATTATTTTGATCTTTATCTTTTTCTTGCCATTATTTAAAATAATTAAGCATTAAGAATTAGATGTGCATTACGTTACCTTCTAGAAGCTCACGCCTTGGTTAGCTTGCTTACAATATGCTGTATCTTATTTATTAATTCAACGTGGTCAGAGGAGATATCCATTGAAACGAGAAGTAAATTGTTATCGATTGGTACTGTTAAGAGCTTAATTTTCTCCCGTTCAGAAAAAGTATAAAGTACTTTACCAAAGACATTATCAAAATCACGTCTTAGAACATTATTTATGGCATATCCAAGATAGAGCCTAATTGAACCATCATCCCTTTCTAAAGACGGCAATCCATCCTTCATATCCCCTGCAATTAATTTTCCCATGGGATCGATTATCCCTACGAATCGTATCTTCTCATTAATACCAAAAATATCATTACATAGTACGCTGAAGTCTTCCAATTTCAAGTCTATAAGATAAAAATCTTTTTGAGTAATATAAAGCGTAGAAAATTAGGTTTTTCTAGGTTTTTTACATTAATTTCCTGAATGCAGCATTAAGTAAAGAAACACGTTGATAAAACACTGGTCACTAATAACCAATTTTTCGAATTTCTTAATACCTATAGGACCTATTCATGCGAAATTTTTCAAGAATTTCTAGTTGATTATTTTTATTACAATATCCCACAATAAAGGGGTATTTCGATTCAATATGCTTGTATATGCTAAACGGTTCGTGTAAATTTTAGGTAAATTATTAGATCTTGTTCTCCTTCCTCTTAGTTACTTCTATTGTTTTTTTGACAGTAAATGTTGTTCTTAGAATCCGAAGTAAATCTTTTCTCCCTTCAAGAGCCTTAATGTTTGCCATGCCACGTTTGGAAATTTCTGATTCAATTTGAACTAAACTTGAGAAACCTTAAATTCAAATTAACTCATAGTTAATGCTGCAAATAAATGGGCTTAGCAATGAAATTTGTGATGCTTGCCATAGTACAGTTATTAGTAATTCTCTCTTTAGAGGTTGTTTTACAATCATCATTTGCTCAAAACTTGTCGCAAGTAACAGGCAATAAAAACTCTTCTTTTACCCAATATGAAAATCCAGACATAGGAATTAGACTGTCACATCCATCTGACTGGGGAAAGATTGTTGAGTTGGATGAGGGTTGCCATAAGCAACCAACTTGTGTTTTAGGATTGGATGGAACTAATACTAATTATACATTTGGCTTTTCATTGCGAAAATTTTCTAAAGAAAGTTGTAATTGTATGTCCTTAACGGATCATGTCAGAAATGATTTTAACTCTCAGGTTACCTCTCTCAATGGTTTTTCCTTTATAAACGATAATCAAACTACTATTGGGAAAAATTACCTGGGTTGGCAATATGAATACTCATTTTTACATAATGGCGCAGAGGAAAGAGGAATTAATGTTTTTGCTACGTTCAATGACACGTATTATTCAATACGTGTTACTTATCCGGAGGAATCACGAGCAAAACTATTGCCTGAATTTAAAAAAGTAATCGATTCTATAGAATTTTTACCTGTTCAAGATCAAATTAGCAAAATACCCTCATTTATGAATATGAGTGAAGTGGAAGGATCCAAATCTAACACTGCTTCAAAAAATAATCCCAGTGGACTTCAAGTATTGAGCCATAATTCATTTACGGATTCTGAAGGTTATATGCACGTAGTAGGCGAAATAAAAAATAATTCCCCATCTGCTGAGACATATGTAAAAATTATTGGAACCTTTTACGATATCAACAATCAAGTTGTCGGAGCACAATTTACCTATGCAAATCCTCCTTCCGTTGGGGCAGGAGATAAGGCTCCGTTCGAATTAGTACTAACTTCTGCAAGTGTTCCTACTTCTCTGATAGATCACTATATCTTACAAGCGAGTCACGAATGAAGAGATACAGCTCTGGTAAATAGACCACGCAAGTTATAATAATTTCTTAGATCCTTTAAGGCTTTGTCAAAGGAGTATATCACGATAAACATATGTAGGAAGATTTTGTGGAGTTGGGATTGATATTTGTCTGAATGACATAATGGCTAATTACTAAATAATGGAACTGCTAACGGTACAGGCGATTCGGCTAGAGATTTCGATTTTTTTGTAATTTTATAAAAATAGTCAGAACCCTATAGAGAATAAGATTTATTAAGTGCAAATTTCGAAAAGTTTTGTGTTTGGGTACATTACTGTTGTGTTACTTGCAACGCTGTGAACGGTATTTTTATCAACGCACTACTCGTTAGCAAAAGAAGTCGAATGCGAGAATGGGTATGCGGATATCAAGTGGGATCCAAAAAACTACGGCGTTAATCATCCCGTCGGAAAAGGACTTCAAGGAGCTGGCCTACAAAGGTTGTCTATGTGAACTCTCAAAGTGCATCGACGTAGAGGACTGCACAAACCATGATGTAATCGACTGGCAAAAGTTCAAGAGCTCGCCTGCATATGAGCTGAGTGGAGAGAACCAGAAACACTGTCTGACAGAGGCTCATAACGATGGTAATGGACAGGACGGTTTGGTAGGGTACTAAATCCTTGATTGTGGAATTCACGGGGAGTATAAATAGATTAGCCCTAAAATGGTGTTCACTTTTTAGTGATGAAATGACATTTCAAATTCCAAGATGGAAAGTGTCTGAATACTGGATAATACATGTACATGTGACGTGACCACCTATTAAATCTTGTAAAATTCATCTTACCGAATGCATCTTGTTGGTCACCAATTTATCAATCTATGATTCATTATAATAAGCCCATTAGTTTTTAATAATCAAATGAATCTTCTACTATGCACAATAAATCACTCTCTTAATTCTCTTAATATCCTCATCATTTTCTTCTTCTGTTCAATCTATTAGTTTCTGCATTTGTCTTTTAAATGAAAACAGTTTCACTTTACTATTGATACCGTCAAGGGATTTACTTTCATCAAAAGCAATGTTACTATCCGAGTGGTTCTGATTCAATATAACGACTTTAAATGAAGAAATTGTGTAATCCAGATGAGCAAGAAATAGTATTATCTATCTATCTTTTTTCACTATTTTCGCAATAGCTCAAGTTGGTCATCTCTGTTTTAAATGACAGTCTAATGTCAAAAGCAAAATTCACCTAGTAGATTCTTGATTCATCAAGACTAACAGAATAATTCCATAATTTAGTATTTATTATTAACCCGATGCTCTCATAGCTGTACTTTAAAAAGGGAGGTCTCATTTCTGCATTATAAATTAATTAATTTATATCATTTAATAATAATAGTTACTAATTTGTTTATGTTTTATTGTAGAAATTTTAAAAAATTAGCGGGCATAGTGCATAAATATTTTTAAACAAGCTCTGAGAAGGCAATGTCATGGATAGCTTGTCGATGTATGCAATAACTACCCTGGCTTTTGTAATTTTTGTAATAATCTTAGGCTCAGCGAGAGCTAAAAGATACCGAATCCGCTCTGCACCTGTCGCATCATCTGAAAGTAAAAAAGTAAGGTATTCGTCTGACGGGAAGCCCTTGTCAGATTAACTTTTTTTCAGGACTCGTAAAATAACTCCTTACTTTTTTTTTAGGCGTTTTAGCGCACAACTTATATTTTGGTCGTAGGCGATTTTTTTATGGTTAAGGGTTCAAGAAGAGGCGGGAGAGTCAGAGACAAATGGAGAGACAAGCAATGGCTCATTCTTGACTCACCTAGTTCTTTTGGAGATTTTGGAGGACATCATATTAATTATCTTCCTATAACAGATGCCAATGCCGCAATAGGTCGAGTTGTAGAAAATACATTATTTGACATAAAGAAACAGGATCCAGCTGATCATAAGACAAAGGTATTTGTCGAAATCGAAAAGGTAAACGAAGGTGTTGCTAGTACAATATTCAAGGGACATGAATACGGAAAGGAGTTCCTGAGAAGCCTAGTCAGGAGAGGCAGTTCCATGATTACTCACATTTATAATTATACAACAAAAGATGGTCATGAATTTAGAGTTGAAATTATTGCCTTTACCCAGCGCAGGATAAATACTTCAAAGAAACATGAGTTAAGAAAAGTTATACAACAATTATTGTCTGAGAGAATACCACAATGGGATCTCAATACCTTCATAAAACAAGTTACTAACGATAATAGTGAATTTAATAGAGAGATTCAGGAAAAAGGAAAAAAGATTTCAACACTACGACACATAGGTATTAAGAAGACTAAACTTGTATCGTCACATAAAATTCCTATCGAAAAATTTGATACTGAAAATCAAACCGAACGCAAGGAAGAGCCATCTGCTGAGATGGAAAAAGTCACGTAGTTCTATCTAATTTGAGTTTTATTTTTATAATTATTACTGAAATTAATTAGGTTTGACACTTTCTACAAGCATACATGCTGTAGCTCACGCTACAGAAGATATTCCAAAATTAATCCTTAAGATGAATGAACTATTTTCTATTCCTAAGGAAAGATTTTTAATTTCACGGGCCAGAGGGCATTGGGACAATGAAATATCTCTAATTAGGGCAGATTGTGATCATCAGGAATCTAGTGCTTTGTTGGAGACAATAATTTCAAAGTTAAAGACTGGTGAAAAAAATTATCTTTTGCGCTCAATATCTAATTCTTTTGATGAAAGGGACAATTTTTACATCAGGTTGAATAAACAATCTGTTTATATGGGAATAATATCACTTTCAGAACATGACTCTATCAGGATCAGATTCAAGCCAACAAAAGAGTATAGCCAAAATAATAAATTCCGGGATCATGTGATCGATTTATTTACAAAAAAATAGATCTAGGAATTCATGTCTCAGATATTGACAGAGCCTTGAGTATGTCCAAGATATTAGATCTGGACATAATAGGTATTGATTCTATTTATTCGACTAACATAAAACCGGTAGAAAATATTATTCTAAGAATGGATAAAAGATACACAATAGCAGACTATTATCCTTATTTGATTGTTTCAGATAACATAAAAACACTGGATGGTAAAACTGATCTGCTTCTCATCGATCCTTTTCAAAGGAAGGATACGATTAAAAGCAAAGCAAAAAGAGGACTTGGTGTAGAAATTTCAATTGCCTTTGCAAAAAAACTTAATGCTACTATGGTAGGAAAATGGCTAAAGGAAGTAAAATCAATTTATGAATTCTGTAAATCCAACGATTGTCAGTTCATATTATCTAGTGGTGCTAGGTCTATCAATGAGCTAGTGTCTGCTAGATCATTTGAATCAATATTAAAGCTTATAGGCGTATCTCCAAAGAATTACTGGAATGAAATTTCTGAATGGCTGTACACAAAAAATAAGGTGAGATGGGTTTATGCTAAACCATAGAGAAAAAAGAAGATATCTTGCAATAATATTTGATGAAAATAATGTATACCGACATTTCCAATTACATGAAAAAATTGTAGAGCGCTTTAAGGAACTTTTCGGAGTCATCCATTACGAATTGGCAATGTTGAAACTATATGATTCTGAAATTGGAAACATATTGTTTGTTGGATGTAAATTGAAATACCTTGACTATTTCTTATTTTCATTGAGCTTGACTCAGCCCTCTTTCACTGTTGTCAGTTTATCAGGTACGATAAAGAAGTTGAGAAAGAACGTTTCTAGCTTAGACATAAGAAAGATTAAAAACGACGTGAACTCAACATAACAAGGGGATGAGGTGAACTTTTGTTGCTGCTCGAATCTGAGGAAAAATCTATGAAGATCTCGCGACGATCTGACCCAATTCATGATTTCAAAACTTATTAAATATTGGGACATTGCACTATGAAGAATTCAACGTGAGACAGTAGTAATAATGAATTTAATTTGAATCTTAATATTTTTCTGCAAAAACTGTAATATCACCTAGTGTGAAAATTAAAGTACAATATGTATTTGACTTCATTAAACCCCAACATAACCCTATGCCCAGTGATAAAAAAACTACCAGATAATCGACTGATGATACTTTGTTGGGAGCCTGATTGATGTTTTTCATGGGAAACCATTTTCACATTCGAGATTTGCTAAAAAAGGTAATCGTCTTTTCCATGATTATAATTTCTGTATATTTTATTGGAATTGTGTTTGATTCTGAATCTCTCACAATTGAAGGTTCTACTTTGATACTTAGCAACACGATGTTAGACTCAATAAACCCTCAGTTCATTGTGTCCAAGAATCGTATCCATGCATCTTGGATAATTGATCTCAGTTCGCAGAATAGCGATGTGATGTTTAAGAATCTCGATAAGGACTCAAAGTCATTTACGAACGCGATGAACATAAGCAATTCATCCGGAATTTCAAACATAATTAAATTAACAAATAGTGAAAATAACGTTTACATTACATGGGAAGATAAACAAGCAGCTCAGTGGGAACTACTATTCCGTAAAAGTCAGGATAATGGTGAAAAATTTGGCAACGTGATTAACTTAAGTAATAAAACTGGTAACGTGCATCTTCATGATCTATTGGTAGCTGGAAAAAATGTATTCGCCGTGTGGGCCGCAAATGAAAATATTTCATCAACAAATAAGGATGTTTTCTTCAGGAAGAGTCTGGATCATGGAGAATCCTTTAGTAGTACAATAAATTTGAGCAATAGCAATGACGATTCGCTGGATCCACATATGGCAATAAATCACAATGGATCTGTAATATACATAGTTTGGACCGAATGCGATATTAAGCGTGACGAACCTATATGCAATATAGTATTTACAAAGAGTATGGACCAAGGAAGTGCTTTTACAATTCCAAAAAAGGTAAGCAATACGATACAGCCCTACAATACCACAATTAGTCAAGCTGCATTTGATAGGATGGCTAGTAATACTAGTTCAAATGCGCGGGCTTCCTATTTATTCAATAATGCAACAGTACTAGAGGGGATCAATTCTATAAACCCGAGTGTCTTTACTACTTTGGATGGTAAGAATGTATTTGTGTTATGGGAACAAGCGCAATTTGGATCAGGACATTCAGAAATATTTCTTAAAGTTAGTAATGATTATGGGAAATCATTCAATTCAGAAATCAACGTTAGCAACACTTCTGGAGTTTCCCGACTTGCCCAAGCTCAGGTTGAGGGGGAGGACCTTTATGTAGTCTGGTCTGATACTCTAGATCATAATAAAACCTTTGATGTTATGTTAAGAAAAACTAATGCAAACAACAAAGCTGGAAAGGAAATAAATTTAAGCAACAATACTGGGAACTCTGTCTCTCCATCGATATTGGTCAGTAACAACCGTATCTTTGTTGCTTGGAGTGATGATACAAATAATGCTTCAATTTTGTTACGGGCTGGAGACACTTCAGGATCATTCGCTAAAGCAAAGAAACTGACAGTTGACAATGTAGAAAGTTATACAGACCCCTTAATTTTTGAAGCAGGAGATAATGTATGGATTGCCTGGACTGAATACAATAATACTAAGCACAAGATCGTCTTAGTTGATCAAGAAAAATCTGATGCTCCACATTCTCAATAGTCATATTCATATTATTTTTGATTGCGCCGAGGCTAACTTTTGAATAAAATAAGAGAGTTTGGATAATTTTACAAACTTTGGAAAACTTACATAACAGAACCGACTTGATTTATTTTCAATTACTATTGTAAAAACATTAGACAATAGATTTAGTTCTTAGTAAGGACAACCTTATTAAGTCTAAATTTCATATTTTTTGCAATTATCGTTACTAAGAACATTGATATCATTATTAAGACCATTGTTCCACTTGGAGCCAAGTTTAAGTAGTATGATATAACTATGCCAAAGACTACGGAAAAAATTGAAATTGCGCATGAAATAAATATAGTTTTCTTAAATCCTTTTCCAAGCATCAATGCGGTTATGTTTGGAATAACTATCAAGGAAGAAATTAGTAGAACTCCAACAAGTCTTATTGACGCGATTATAGTTATGCTTGCAAGAATAATAAATAGAGTGTTGATCCAAGTGACATTTAATCCGCTGACTTTTGCTTGTTTCTCATCAAAAGTTATGAGAATTAATTTTTTATAGAATATGTAAATTACTGGAATAACTATGGCGTCTGTAATCAATATAATAATTAAGTCATCATTACTAACTAGAAGAATATTTCCAAATAGTATACTATACAAATTTACTGTGAATCCTCCAGAAATACTAATCAAAATAATTCCTATAGCCAAGCCGGATGTCAAAAGTACAGCAATAGAGGAATCGGGCGGAATCTTTGTAGATTCCCTTAATTTATTCACACCGACTGCAGACAAAATGGCTACGATGTATGCTGTCCATAATGGATAGATTCCAATGAATAAACCTAACGATATTCCACCGAATGTCACATGGGCAAGAGCGTCCCCAAATAAAGAATGTCGCTTAAGTACCAGAAAAAGGCCTACAATAGAACAAATTACGGATATTGCAATTGCAGATATCAGAGCTCTTTGCATAAAGCCGTATTGAATTATATCAAATAGCATTCCCATCAGCTTTTTTCTAAATTGTTGTTCCCATCTTCAGGTGTACGAAAATGAAGGTTCATGTGTGATTGCATCGCAAATTCTACATAAGACTTCATTCGTTCGTCATTTCCAAAGAAGTCCCCTGATTCACCATGGAAGAATAATTTCCTATCAATACAGGCTACCTTATTTGCTAGTCTTTCGACAGCATTCATATCATGTGAAGACCACACAATAGTTATTCTCTTATCCTTGTTCAATTTCTTCAATAGATCATAAAATCTTTCTTGTGTTGCTGAATCGATACCTGTAGTGGGCTCGTCTAATATCAATAAATCAGGGTCCTTCACAAGAGCTTTTGCAATTATAACTCTCTGTTGCTGTCCTTCAGAAAGTTCTCCTATTCTCTTATCTCTATATGCATCCAATTCAACAAATTTAATTGCATTGTAAATAGCTTCTTTGTTAATTTTCTTTCCGATCATGCCCAATGAAACTATTTCCTTAACTGTTGCAGGAAATGTCTGTTCTACAGATTTCTTTTGCGGCACATATCCAACTCTCTGAAGGGTCTTCTTATTTTGTCTAATGTCCGATCCAAAAAGATTGATTTCACCTCTAAAATCGTTAATTATCCCAAGCATGCACTGAAATAAAGTGGTCTTTCCTGCTCCATTTGGACCAATGATTCCAAGAAAATCCCCCTTGTCAACTGTGAAAGAGATATCGTCCAATGATGGGATCGAATCATAGTAATATGATAATCTTACTACTTTAATTATTGGTTGCATTCTAATCCCACCGTCAAATTTTTTATATTTTCACGCATTTTATCCATATATCCAATTCCTGAAGCTTGTTCATTCTTTGTTAGTCCTTCTATGGGACTTAAGACAAGAACTTTACCATTCACGATTTCTTGAGCAACTGCTGATGCATAACGTGGATCAATCAATTCTTCGGAATAGATAACATGCAATTGTAATTTCTTTGCAGTGTCAATGGCGTCTGCAAGTCGCTTTGGAGTTATTTCTGCTTCCGGTCCGGCATAAGAAATACTGTGTTGATTTAGCCCATACCGTTTGGCAAAATATGAAAAGGAATTATGAAATGATATAAAGTCTTTTTTCTTGCATGATTGTAAATCAGTTCTTGTAACTCTATCAAGACTGTCAAGCTGGTCTGAGAAATTCTTTGCGTTGCTAATATATTTGTCTCTGTTATTAGGATCAATCGTAATTAAGCCATCACGTATATTTTCTACCTCTTTTTTTGCAAGCTCTGGATCCAACCACACATGAGGATCAACAGTCTTGTTACTGTTATCATAGTACGAAACATTCAAGCCCGTACTAGCCTGAATTTTATGAGGAATGCTAATTTTATCAATCCAACTTTCAATTCCCAAGCCATTGTAGAACAACACGTCGGCAGAATTTACGCTTTGGATTTGATTTATGGTTGGTTCGAAATCATGTGGTTCGATCCCATTAGGAATTAGCAATGATGATTCAATCAAATCACCTCCGATTTTCTTCACAAATTCGCCTATGGGGAAAAAAGATGACACCACTTTCAATTTGTGTGAGATTTTTTGAACAGATTGTATATCAGACAAACTTCCAGGCGGGGCGTTTGACGTTACGTTCGCATTTATTTCTGCTGTCACGTTTGATTTTTGATTCTGTCCATACAAATTTTGAGAAAAGGAGTAGTATAGAATGGATAAAACCAGAAGAGACAAAAATGCTAGCCCCCGTTTCACGATGAAATAGTGTATTATTAAGAATATATACCTTTTTTATTAATTTTAATTAAATTATTTACATTGATGTTAATAACATTATTTAAATTCGCTAGGGTTAAATCGAAAATTTCGTAGACTATTCTTGACAATCATCAGAGTCTTTCATCTATACAAACGAAATATTTTGAACTATAATTCCATCACTGCGGAAATAGAAATTACCTGTTTGTCATAATGTTTTCCCAGTAATTTTTTATTTGCCTTACTGAATTTTAACATGAAATTCTTTATCAAAGTTCAAACAAAATCAGACTGCTGTTGATGACATCTGTACTGGCCTTTCAGGTTACCCTCAAGACTTTATAATCGGATATGTTTTACATCGTAGTTTTTTTATACCTTGTACCTCCAGACCACAAGCTTTTTTTACATTGCAAGAGCCTTACTTTGGCCCTATAAAATAGGGAATAATTATTATATCTAACACCTGATTATGAAAACTTAATTGACCATAGTGAGTGTCTCGCTAAATGAAGAAATAATTGAAAGTTTGGATAAACTTAAATCATTGGGATTTTCCGGAAGATCTGAAATCATAAGGGCGGGAATTAGAAATCTCTTATCTGATGAACGTATGAAAGAAGATTTGGATGGAGAAATTAATTCGTTACTTTTGGCGGTACATGATGAAGATTCAGATGATCAAGTTTCATCAATAAGACATGATTTTGACAAAATAATAATTGTACACCTACATAATAAAATAGATAAAAATAGGTGCCTTGAAATATTTTCTTTGAAAGGCGACGCTAAAGATGTTAAGGAAATATCAAGACAACTTCAAATAAACAAAAGAATGCACTTTGTAAAACTTATAGTTGTTTGATACCCTTGAATTTTGATTTGATAAATACTTCACTATCAAAGTATCGCCTCAAACTGTATAATGTATAATTGACATGTTACCCAAGGAATACCGTGAAATTAAGCAGACCATGGTCGCATTTATATATGGATTTATTTTTAACGGAACCTAATTGATAAGGTACGAATAGTTGAGGATGATGATACGATCAATTAAGGACGTTATGCTCGTTAATAACAGTGAATGTCCATGAAGCATAGAATGTCAAACTATAGTGACATAAAATCATTTAGTTTATTTTACAATGACATGGCAAGGTGGTTTTTTCTTTTCATGTTTTTTGCTGGAATGTTTTCTTCCTTTGCTTTCGGTATTCTCTTGGCTCTTAATTACGCAGTATGTAATAAATTTGATATCTCCTATTTTATTTTCACAATATTCAGCGTACTAGGAACTATTTGGGGGATTATGGCACATCGGGAATTTACAAAGTCCTCAAATAGAGTCAACGAAACAAAAGGTCTTGCCTGTCAAATTAATCCTCAAATTGGAAAATATGAATACAAATCATATAATCCTGAAACTCATGAGTTTGAAGACGGTTACATCCCATTTGGACCTATTGATTTTTGGGATCCAGCAACATATGCTCCTGAGTGGATAGACAAAGGCAAGTATTGGCATGTTTTACTGGGACTGCAGGTTCCAAATAAGGAATTGATACTCCAAGTTGTCAAAGATGATGACTTGCTAAACACAAGAAATCGAAACGTGGCCACGACTCAAAGAGAAATTCTTCGATTTCCATGGTCAAAAAATGGATCCAACAAACGAATCCGATTTAGGGTTAAAATCCCTCAGTGGGCAGTAATACGCACTGAATATCAAGGGACGAAATCCAATAATCAGCAAGGTATCGTGACAAATCGTGAAATAGGAAAACTGAATAGAAACATTGTACTTTTGGTAGATGAAATTATTGAAAGAGAGAGATTTAGAATAAAGTATCCCTGGAAGATAATTGGGTTGTGGATCTATGTCTACAAGAGCTTGCCGATTAAAATTATCTACAATGAAATTTTAGAAAAACTTCCTGGATTCCGTAAATCTATAGTAAAGGAGGCAAACGAAACACTTGCTGATATCAGAGAAGATAGACTAATTTTGGCGATTTTAGATGTGGCAAGAAATAAAGGATTGGATGATGATAAAATCGAAAAAATTACCAAGTTAATTAAATTTTTAGATGGCGTATATTCAGATACTGGATTAGGGGAAGGATCTACTGAATACCATAACTTTCACCATAGTCTTGAGGTTTCTTATATGTCACTAAAAATGTTACCAAGTTCAATTAACAATTATAGATTTACTGTTGATGAAATCGAAATTATGCTTGTAGCTGCATTGTTACATGACTATGATCCCTTGCAATTCAGTTACGCAGGTAGCGGTTCTAATCCAGAAAAATATGGTCAGCCTGAATCAGAATCTAAAATTCGGCCTATAATTGGTCCTAGAGTCTTTAGAACAATAGAGACTATTCAAAGATACCATATACATGACGCATATTTCGAATTAGATGCAGAAGAATTAGAAAGTTTGTTTGAAAGTTTTTCTTTTAAATCTAAGTCTGCGTTATCCGATCTTCAAGTTAAACACCTAAATGAGATAGAGAGATCTGACAAGAGCTTAATTGTTGAGGCGATGATATGGAGAACTGATTTTCCTTATTTTAAACTAGAAACGGCCCAAGAAATGTTTAAAAAATTAATCTCTGAGATTGAGGCCAAAGGATATGACATTGGAAAAATAAAAATCTTGGCAGAGGTCTTATGGCTATCTGACCTATCTGTTACCTATATGGGATCTGACCCTATAAGAGCCTGGAATAGAGTTACAAGTTTGTATGACGAGCTATTTTTGCCCAAATTAGAGGCCGTATCTAGAACAGATTCATACTTTTCTGATTTTGCAGAGACCAAACTATTTCAAGAACTAATAAAAATGAAGGGCTTTCCTGAGATATTCAAGTATAGATGGAATTCTGTGTACCAATTTTTTCATGAAGGAAATCCAACAACTTTACTGATTAGGACGATACTAAACGCTCGCAAAAGCTTTTTGAAAATTAATATACTAATTGGGTATTTTACAGGCAATCTAATCTATAAGATGGCTAATGACGTATGGGCAGAATTTTTTATTGGTATTGGAGAGGATCAAAACGAAATCTATTATGCCAAATCCAAGTTTCTAGATCTAGAACCTCAGAATGCATCTGTTTTTTGGGGAAATCCGGAAAAGTTACTTCCAAATATACCCAATAAATCAGTAGACAATTTCATTATTTATGTTCCAAAATCTATGGATCTTAGAGAATTAACACATTCTTCGTCATTCGGCTCGCTTGTTAGCACGATTAGTATCAAGTTAATCAGTACTGGTACTCTGCAGATTGTGACAGATATTCCTAAAGAAAGTGATTTATTCAGCAATCTTTACAAAGAGATTCTTTCAAATGGCCTTGCGGATTGTCCAGCTGATACAAAGTCTTATTTCACAACTTTTGATCTAAATTCTCTAAATTCTCCTCCATACCATTCCAAGCCTTATTTACATTTGTTTTGCCTGAGAAAAATTCAATGATTGCATTAAAATAAAGCTAGAAAATTAACATTTGACCCCATAAAATTGGGTAAAGGCTCGGTAAGCTCGATCTAAGCATGGATGTTAAGGAGATAGAGGGCACGGATAAACAGGACACTTGGAACGCTTCGGACGCTTCTACGAAAGGCGTGAACCAATATACTAATGTTGATAATGAGCAAATTGAGAACAAATTTTAATTTGATAAAGTGTTAAAATAAGAATGTGTCCAACTTTAATAACGCAGAAAAATCACTTGTCAAAAGTATAGTTGCAACTTTATCAATAAAGAGAACACCAGATAATAAAATCATTCAGGAGATTTACAGACAGACGAACAAGACGGTAAGCAGAATGACAAAATGCAGCACTAGAATGGCATATCATTTCAAGAATTTGTGAGTACTTCAATTAATGTATCAACCTCTTAGAGACGTGCATCTTCTCATCCCTGCCTTAAATCGTGTTCGTATCTTTCTTAATATAGAGATAGCCTCTGATTTTGTCCATATTATGGAGTAAAATAAAATTTTGTATTATTATCAATATCTAAATATTAATAAAATCTGTAGGTTAGCCTATTTAATTATCCATGCCACGGATCGCTAATTTCGATAAGTAATATGATTAGGGAGTTTATACCCTAGAATACACATATATTGATTAAACCAATAGGGTAAATCACCCAATTAT
>JBKPGB010000085.1:0-29825 GCA_046729135.1 Thermoproteota archaeon
TGTCACCCGAAATTGAAAAAACCTTTGAACGCCCCTCTGTTATCTCAGTTTTCAAGCAGAGGTAATGGAGGCTTGAAGGTTGTTTTCGCTTAGTTACAAATCTTTTCATAACATTATTACGGCATCATATATGATAAGGAACCTCATTAGTTGCAATGACGCAAGGGGCAATTAAGTAGCTAAATAATCAGGTATATGATTTTCTAATTTTTCCAATATTAAAAAATGCTAGAACATTATGAAAAAGCAGCTAAAGCGTTGGGTTTAGACTTGGATAAAATCTACATGGATTGTGTAAGGCCCTTAATACAAGAGGAGCAACTAAAAGAGGTAAAGAGGAAAATGAGGAAAGAGATGAAATGAAATAAAGTTATTCTGAATAGGTAAAGAAAGTTTATCTTTACGAAATGCTGGTAACTAATTTCGTGAAAAATCTTCGATACTATAATCGGAATAATTTAACATAACATTCTTCCTTGTAGATTTAATTACTGGCTCTATTGAAAGAAAAAATATAATGAGCCAAAATAAATCAAGCGATGATAGGGAATCTTCTAAAATCAAATTACCTGCAATTTTTATTGGTTATACTCTACTAATCGGTGCTTTGATACCTACTACATTAAGCCTTTTTCCCGGACAATTACTGAATCAAGTTCTTGCTGACACTGTCACTGGAACTGATGGTGATGACAACCTGGAAGGTTCGGATAATGATGATGATATTGAGGGAAAGGGTGGAGATGATCATATCGATAGTAAGGGAGGAAATGACAGGAATATTGGAGATAAGAATGAAGGCGATGGTGATGGCGGAGATGATAATATAGACAGTGGAGATGGGAATGATAGAAATGTAGGAGATAATTCTAATGGTGATGGTAATGGTGGAGATGATGTTATAAAGAGTGGAGATGGGTTTTTCGATACCAATATTGGAGATAATGAAGTGGGTGATGGTGACGGTGGAGATGATGTTATAAAGAGTGGAGATGGTTTCGATAGAAATTTTGGAGATAACCAAATTGGTGATGGTGATGGTGGAGATGATGTCATAAAGAGTGGAGCAGGAGGTGATAATAATTATGGAGATAACTTCTTTGGTGTTGGTGACGGTGGAGATGATGTTATAAACAGTGGAGGTGGGGATGATTTGAATACAGGAGATAATGTTAATGGTAATGGTGACGGTGGAGATGATGTTATAAAGAGTGGAGATGGGAATGATGAAAATATTGGAGATAACTTCAATAACTTCAATGGTGATGGTGACGGTGGCGATGACGTTATAAAGAGTGGAAAGGGAAATGATATTAATTTTGGAGATAACCTTGATGGCTCAGGTGCTGGAGGAAATGACAAGATAAATGCTGCCCAAGGTGATGATGAATTAACCGGTGGTGGCGGTGCAGACAAGTTCAAGTGTGGCAGTGGAGTTGACATTGTAACAGATTTCAATGAAGCAGAAGGAGACAAAGCATCAGGAAACTGTGAAATACCCTAGAGACGCTAAAACTTTTTCTTTTCTACTTCATTTTTGATCGTTAAAATCCATCTTACACAAGGAGAATCCCCAATGAAAAGAGATCCAGTTGTTGAAGACAGCTACATAGGCCAGTATCTAAAGAAATGGCGCAAGCGGTTAAGAGCTACCAAAACAGGATATACTTAGCTAAATATTTATTTTCCTAAAATGGGAAGATAGGAGCGTGTCCAAGTTCACTTATGCAGAGAGCCACAATAAAAAGCATAGTTGCAACATTATCGATAAAGAGGGTATTTTTATAGCTGATAAAATGAAGAAGGCCCATCTTGATGAACGGATGTTAGTATTATCTCCAGATCGTGACACACTGCTTAGCGGAAACATAGTAAAAAGACCAAGGAAAACTTAAGAAATGAGTGAAAAATTTCCAGTTAGAGGCGAGGACGAGGAACGAATCAAAAATGATTTTAGGTTAATGAAATTTCGGTGTATTAGATGTGGTTTTAAGGACATAGAAATAAATGAAATTGAACCGCATGCTGACGAAATTAATTTCCGCGGTGTTGGTCAGCCTGCAAATCCTAAAAAGCATATCGAAACGACATTCTACGTCACTGGACTTTTATTCTGTAGAAGGTGTAACCATAGATTTCACGTGAAAATATTGGATCAAGGACCTCGGAATACGAATCTTTATTTCAACAATATGTTAAATTAGAAGTATGATCCGAAAACTTCAGGCTGATAAGGCAAATAAAACAGTGGCATTGGAAATGAGCGAGAACGATCTCAATAATATAATAGAATCAATCGACAAAATGGTAGACATACAACAAAGAACACTATTAGAAAACCTTCCAGCCGATGACGAACTAAGACTAAATTTAGATACCTACAAAGGATTAAAGGAAGATCTTAGGAAGATTTCGGATGCGCTGGTCTGATGTTTGCAACTATGATCTATCTGTTAATCTAATAATATTTCCTCCAATATTTACGCACAAGTTGGTCATAAAAGCAAAGGAAAATAAATGAAAGATGAAATTTTTCTAACCCTAATAGTAAGCTCTGCCACCATCAGCATTATCGTCTCCATATGGAATAAAATGAAATAGAATAGCTATTGTGAATAAGTAAAGAAAGAAAGATAAAAAATTACCTACAAGATTTGCAGGCAATTGATTAATGATGGTTCAAGGCGACCAACATGGCTGATCGCCTTGGGTTACGGAATTATAACTGATGGGCCAATTTGTAAAAAGCCCACCAGCCATGCGCATGTTCTTGGTCTTTGTCGACACTTATTAGGTTGGTCAACAAACAATTAAAAGGTTAAAACTAGCCGGCTATCGAAAGAATGAAATGAAATGGAAGTTCATTTAATAACTATAATAAGCTAATTTACCAGATGCGCAAATGGATCCTATCCCGGCATTATTACTTGGTCGATTGGTTTATTTGTTGAACTTTGGCCACTATAGGAACCACTGAAGACTACTGTAACTTTCTTATTTCCTACAATCGCCGCATTAAATACCGCAACCATCGCAAGAAATGAACTTTCGTTATTGTTAGTAATCTTATACCACTAGCTTCTAAGCCGCCATCTTCTAAGGATAATCATTATAAATGTGAAAAATACTAGATCAAGGAGCTCGGAATACAAATATTTATTTCATCTTTATGAGTATCGAACAGATAGAAAGTTTATTCTTCTGTTTTCTCTTCTGGACTGGCTTTTGTTTTTGTGCCGCTTAACTTATCGCTCACTGGTTCTGCATATTCATTAAGATATTGATCTATCTGTCTATGTCCACAGTGGTCACATATTCGTTCTCTCACACTGCTGCCAGGTTGTTTAAGTGGCGGTTTAATTTCAACTTTAACAGCGGAGTCGCCTGTATCTTTGAGATGACCCTGTTTGCATTTAGGACATAACTCCAAATTTTCAGACATGCTTAAGGTAAAAGGTGAGACGGCTATTAAATATTGAATTGGTTTAATATTTAGCTTCGCCAGAAACGATCCAATTACCAGTAATAGATAATAAGATCCCGCTGGCACCTGGATAATAAATGAAGGCAATATTATTGATTCTTAGTCTGTTCATGACAGACGGTTTAATAGCAAATCTAGATTCTTGAATTAATTTTGCTATGTTATCAATTGATTAACCATTGTAAGTCGATGTTAATTGAAGGCAAGAAAAGTATGATGTTATAGATCGGTGTTTGGATTTTCCGCTTTTGTAATAATTTTTAACCCTCTTTTACAAATATGTTATCTGGCTAGAAGTGGAAATAAGATAATGATAATGCCGTGAATACCACCATAGTCTGGCAATTGAGGTTCTAATTTTTTAATTTTTCGGAACCTCTGACTCACTGCCTAACTTTCATTGATGCCAGTCGGCAGTAAACTTTTGTGTTGAGTTAATGACCAAACATAAAGTTTATTCTTCTGTTTTGTCTTCTGGATCGATTCTTATTACTGTGCCTGTTACTTTATCACTTGCTGGTCCTCTTGTATGTTCTTCAAGGACTTCGTCTACCTGTTTATGTCCACAATGATCACATTTTCGAACTCTCATAGTGGCAGTGTGTGTAAATGTATCAGGCCCGGCTTCACCTTTGACAGTATCGACGCCTATATTTCTAAGGCGACCCTGGTTACATTTAGGGCATAATTCCAAATCTTCATATTTTTCAGACATGCTCAAGCTAAAAGCTATACTTCTACATAATCTTTATTTTTACAAACTGTGCCAAAATATACAGCAAAGGAAAGACGTATTATTGAAAGGAGTTACTTTGTAGGAGAAACTAACATCGGCTTTCTCGACATCATCAATGTGGCCTCTTCATGTAATTCTATTGCCTCTTTTCCATATCCATGTAGTGAGTAGTCAGTTCCATTCTTGTACTCAACTACTACACAACAGTAGTCAACTCCATTATTTAGTCTATAATCTTTAGGTGAAATTTTTACCATAATTGGCCCAGTATCTTGTAATTTCATTAATTCTCTAAGGGCATCGGTGCCGTTAAAATAGTCACTAGGCTTCGTCATTCTACGCGAACTCATATATCATTATGTGAATATTTGATAATATAAGATCCAGTCAGGGATATCCAAAATTACTGTTCCGATTGAATATTCAGTCGTATCTCGACTACTCGAGACCTAGTAAATTAGAGGCAACTACTAGCATAAAATTTTAGTTACGAAAAAAACTTAACATGTCCGAAACAAAAAGTTATGCACTGATTTTTATTCTGTTACCATCAACGAGGACATCATAAGTTTTCTGATCATATGTATTAATATAAGACATCAGTTGTCTGCTGCACCATATGATTTTGAAGTTTTAGGAAGAGGTTCCCTCGGTTAGAAGATAGTTTCAAATGATTCTCATAGTCATATCATTCATAATCATCTTAACCATCTGATATATATCAAAAAGGCTCATGTGGTTTATGGATACGGGACTTCAATATCTAACTATTGAATGTTTCCATCAGACATCTGATCAAGGTTCAATGGTATTGTAGCTATGGCAGAGAAACTAAGATCTCAAGGTGGGACCAGCTCGCTGATTGCGATTACAGTAAGTACTTTGATAGTGCTCTTATTTTCTAACTGGATACTAAGTCCAATGTCACAAACTTTTTTGTTTAAAGTAGAGGCGCAGCAACCCGATACAACATCACGACAAGGCAAAATTGATGACCTCAAGACCAAAATTGATGAACTTAGGACTAATTTACAGAATACGGCAAAAAAATTAAGGGAGGTTAAGGGAGAGAAAATACCAAATGAATACATCGTAGCACTAAAGCATAGCAATTTTTTATCCTCCACAACAAGGTCTTTAGCTCACGAAGCCATAAATGAAGGAGCAACATTGGAACATACTTATGATCATGCTTTACACGGGTTTTCTATTAGAGTCCCTAATGAGAAGGCGCTTGAGGCAATTGTGAAAAATCCTGAAGTAGATTATGTACAGCCTGATATTAAGTTAAAAGCCTTCGTTCAGAGTTTACCAACTGGCGTTGACAGAGTAGATGGCGATCTGAGCTCAACTAAATCTGGAGATGGGAGAGGTAATGTAAATGTTGACATAGGCATCTTGGATAGTGGAGTTGACCTTAATCATCCGGACCTGAACGTATACAGAGATGTAACATTTGTTTCAGGAACAAGTAGCGGCGACGATGATTATGGTCATGGTACAGCTGTGGCCGGGGTTGCAGCGGCAAAAGATAATTCTCAGGGTGTAGTGGGTGTCGCCCCAGGGGCTAGATTATGGGCTATTAAGGTTCTTGACAGCAATGGCATTGGTTCTACTTCCGATTTAATAAAAGGGATTGATTATGTAACTCAACATGCAGACGATATAGATGTTGTGAATTTGAGCTTTGGAGAAGATGGTCCAAATGACGCTCTACATACTGCAATCATTAATTCTGTGGCAGCTGGAGTAACCTATGTAGTGGCTGCTGGGAATGATGCAAAGGATGCCTCATCAGTAATTCCCGCAAGTTACCCAGAAGTAATAGCCGTATCAGCAATTGTTGACACTGACGGGAAGTGTGGTGGTATTGGTAAATCTACAACAGTGGGGAAAGATGATAACTTCGCAAGTTTTAGTAATTATGGATCAGTAGTTGATATGGCTGCCCCAGGAGTACTGATCAAAACAACAACAAGAGGAAGTTCATATACTACATTTAGTGGTACGAGCGCCTCAACTCCTCACGTTACCGGCGCCGCGGCATTATATAAATCTGAGCATCCCGACGTAACACCCTCAGATATCAGAGATGCTCTTAGCAGTCTTGGGTCCTCACCTGCTACAACATGTGATGGTAACGGCCATGGTTATTTTACAGGAGATCGTGATAAGAATGCCGAACCATTGCTGTACACCGCAAGCATTTCATCTTCGCCTCCACCTTCACCCGAAAATTAGTTGAGATCTCTTGAGTTGAATATCTTACCTTTTTTGTTATTAAAATAAGAATGACAAACTGATTTCAGAACTCCCCTAATTTGGGCGCACCAAAGTTGTCTCCCTATTTACATATAATCATCATAATGTTAAAAATTGTAATAATGGTCCAAAAAAAATTCAGTAGTCCTTTATGATTGGATCCGAATTGCTAACAATGCGATTCCCGACGGGCCCCCTTTGATAACGATGCATGAGATTGCAAGCCACAGCTATACTCATCAATCGTCACCCATCCATTTTGTCTTTTCAAATTCAAAATAATACAAATTACTTATGTTACCAACATAAATGTTACTAAAAAAAGACTTCCCCCGGCAGGTAACGTTATTTTAATCTGAACGTGGAATATGAATTACTTGATTATCGATGGCTCTTAAGGCTTCGGCGAAAGACTCAGGAAGTGTCGGATGCGTGTGCATTGTCTCAAATATGTCCTTGGGAGTAAGGCCAAACTTGACAGCTAACGCTGCCTCGCCTATCATCTCCCCAGCGTGCGAACCTATGATATAGGTCCCGACAACTTTTTCATCTCGCACAAAGACTTTAACCTTGCCTCTAGTGTCCCCCATACAATTTGCCTTCGCACTTGCTGTAAATGGAAATTCACCAGACTCTCCATGCAACTCGCCCACGAATGCAACTTCAGGGTAGGTGAATACACAAGCCGGTACGCATCGGTAGTCGATGGCTGCATGTTCCAATCCCATAATATTTTCCGCAGCTACTTCGGCCTGTCTGGCTGCCACATGTGCAAGTTCATACAATCCGGTCACATCACCTATCGCATATACATTATCCACATTAGTTTTCATTCTTTTATCAGTAGCGATACCCTTGTGGTTGAAATCTACGCCTATATTATCTAGTTCTTGACGATTCAAGCTTGGTTTCCTGCCTGTGGAAACTAGTATCTTCTGTGACTCAATTTCTTCTCCGTTGACTACTGCTGTTCTGTCAAAGATTTTTTCAACTCTTGAACTTGTCATTACGTTTATACCCTCAAGAGTCATGTACTTTTCTAATGTTTTTCCAATTTCCTGAATCTGATTAGGCAACAGGTGATCTTCAGCTTCTATTAAGGTGACCTTGCTTCCGAGAGCATTTAATATAGAAGCAAATTCACATCCGCTATAGCCAGCACCTATAATGGTAACGGACTTAGGTAAGTCGTTTAATTGCAGAATTGAGGTAGTCGATAGTATGTCACCTTCGAATTTGAGGTCAGCTAAACAGACAGGATAGCTACCCGTAGCAATGACAATGTTCCCTGTCTTTATACTTCTGCCATTTACCAGCACTTCGCTCTTTGAAACTATATGTGCTGTGCCATCAATTAGATCCACACCATTAGTCTTTAAGAGTAGGTTTATTCCTGATGCTAGTCTAGATACGGTAGCCTGCATCCTAGACTTTAAAATTTTATAGTCCAATTCCATTCCGAAATTTAATCCGCTCTTCTTTGCATTTTTGGCCCTCCTTATTACATCTCCCAAAGAGTGTAGGTATTTCGTAGGAATGCATCCTCTTTGAGTACAAGTTCCTCCTAATCCTTCTTTTTCAATCAAGCAAACACTACCGCCAAGTTGTGCCAATCTAATAGCGCAAGTGTAACCTCCTGGGCCTCCTCCTATAACCGCTGCATCGTACATTCCAGTGCTAAATTCCCATCACTACGAAATAAACATTCTAATTGATTAGCGCACCCTTATCCACTATCCGGACCTTCAACCCGAACATTTTTTGGACATGGAAAGTTTTCTACTTTTTCCAGTTCCACTGATATGCAGAATATTTTTTAGTTACAAGCTTTTCAGTATCTTTTTTTTCTTTATCTGTCAAATCATCCACAATAAATTGGGAATTGAATTTTTCAGAAAATGATACTTTCAATTTGTCAGCAACCTCTTCGAAGGTCTTATTCAGTCCCATCACTCTTGATTTTACGTTTTCTAACATTTTGTCTTTGATCTTTTCTGAGGGAACATTTAGAACTGAAAACATCTTGTCAAAATCGACATTTAGTAGTATTGTTCCATGTTGCAATAATGTATTATTTCTTCTAGTCTGAGCATTTCCAGATACCTTTTTGTTATTTACAAGAATATCGTTTAGTGGAACATACATTGACCTAAAACCGAGTTTATTAATGCACATAACTACCGCATCGCATATTAGCTCGTATGACGCCAATATATTCATTGGATATGTCTTTGTAATGAATGAATAGGTTAACTCAGACTGATGCAGCACCGCTCCACCCCCCGTCATCCTTCTCACGAATTCTATACCTAGCTCATTGCATTTGTCTACATTTACTTCTTCCTCTATGCTCTGAAAATAACCTATTGACACGGCCGGAGGAGACCAACCATAAAGTCTTAAAATTGGATGGTTATCGTTTGTGCAGTTCATAAGCAATACTTCGTCAAGAGCCATATTCCATGATGCGGGATTGAAGCCAGTCTCAAGAAGCCTGATACTGTTAAATTTCAAACTCGATCTAAACCTGTCCTTTTGGTTTTTATCTAGTTTCCTATCCGGCAAGCTATCTTGTCACACTTTCAGACATCCTAATATTGCGTCTGTCAAGGATTCTGAATCAAAACCAAATGGTTCACATTTTTGTAAGGCATTTTCGATCGTTTCCTTGATAGAGTGTCTATCTATTTTCATTCCGATCAGCGATGATTCAAGTTGATCCAAAGCCTCTTCTGGGTAGAGGAAAAAGTCTCCGGTAATTCTTATTGATTTGATTACCTTGCCATCTTCCATATATTCGAGTGAAATTTTGATAAGCTTTTTAGATTTGTAAACATTATGAGCCGTTTTCAACAATTACTTTTGGCGACCTTCTCTTTCGTTAATGCCCGGCATTTTTTTACCATCCTCTTCTTCTAATCTTGTATGTGCATTCCATCTTAAATTTGGCCTTCGGGCGGCGATAACCTCGTCCAAGCGCTCTACTGATCTTGTATAAGGAGCTCCTTTGACCAAATCTGGGTTTTCTTTTAATTCCTTTGCGATCTTGCTTAATGCTGTAGCAAATTCATCTAACGTTTCTTTACTTTCTGTTTCTGTAGGCTCTATCATCAAAGCTTCAGGAACAATTAAAGGAAAGTAAATAGTGGGCGGATGAAACCCATAGTCCATAAGTCTTTTTGCAATATTCAAAGCACTTTTTTGGCCCAATTTTCTAGAAGACAAAACGAACTCGTGGACACACCTACGGTCATAAGGAAGTTCAAAATCTTCTTTTAACAAACTACAAAGATAGTTAGCATTTAGTATGGCATGTTCAGATATTTTTCTTAATTCATTCCCCCAGGACCTTATATAGGCATAAGCTCTAACAAGCATACCAAAATTACCATAGCAGTATCGGGTCATACCTACAGACCTTCTCCTATCATAATCAAGTGCAAAATTTTTACCATCATTTACTACTCGTGGTAATGGCAAAAAATCTGATAAATGTGTCTTTACTCCTAATGCGCCCGCTCCAGGGCCTCCACCACCATGTGGGGTTGAAAAAGTTTTGTGCAAATTTAGATGTATAAGATCAAAACCCTGATCAGCTGGCCTGGTTATTCCAAGTAATGCATTCATGTTTGCGCCATCACAATACATTAGCGATCCGTTCCTATGAGCAAGATCGCTTATTTCTAAGACCTTTTCTTCAAAAAGTCCTAGTGTATTAGGATTTGTCAACATAACCAATGCTATGTCCTCTTCAAGCAATTCCTTAAATTCATCGATATCCATATTTCCTCGCGAGTCTGACTTCACAGTTATAATTTCAAACTTACACATAGCTGCAGTAGCAGGATTCGTTCCATGAGCAGAATCAGGAATAATGATCTTGGTTCTTTTTTCCTTTTTTTCCTTGAAATATGCTTTAGCTATCATGACACCTAACAGTTCACTCTGAGACCCAGCTGCAGGTTGCAAGGAAAAAGCATCCATCCCTGTGATTTTCTTGAAGTATTCCCCAAGTTCCCACATCAACTGTAGGGAACCTTGAATGCAACTTTGATGCGAGAGTGGGTGCAGTTGCATGAAGCCTTCAAGTTTTGCGATATCCTCATTAATCTTAGGATTGTACTTCATCGTACATGAGCCCAGTGGATAGAAACCAATGTCAACTCCAAAATTCTTCCTTGACATATTGCTGTAATGCCTAATTACATCAATTTCACTCACATTCGGTAAAGGGAGTTCTATTCGAATTAGCTCTCTTGGCAGGTCTCCGAGACTATTGGAGTCATCATCCCTACTGTCAGGAAGATGACCTGTTATACTCTCCTCGTATTCGAATATCAGTTTCATTTTAATAACATTCCCTCGTTAATTATCGAAGCATAAGATTCTATATCATCAAGTGAGTTCATCTCAGTACAGCAAATTAGAATATTATCGTGATCCAAATGCAGACCACCAAGTATTCCCTCTTTAAGTAAATGCGATAGAACGTTTTCAGATGAGCCCGACGGCACCCTGACAAGGAACTCATTGTAAAATGGTTTATCATTCAACACCTTAAAACCCATTTTTGCCAACTTCTCTTGGAGCAAATGTGCTCTGCTGTAACAAAGCTTTGCAACATTTTTCAAACCTGTCCTGCCCATAAGGGACAAGTAAATCGTTGACGCTATTGCCATCAATTCTACATTAGTTGTAATGTTGCTTGTGGCTCGTTCTCTTCGTATATGCTGTTCACGTGCTTGGAACGTCAAGACAAAGCCTTTTCTCCCTTTGGAATCTGTCGTCATACCAGCGATTCTCCCTGGAATTTTCTTTAATAAAAAATCCTTCACTCCAAGAAATCCAAGGTAAGGTCCTCCAAAGTTAATGGGAATACCGAAGGACTGTCCTTCACCCACTACTAAATCAGCACCATAATATCCTGGCGGTTGAACTATTGCAAGAGAAGTGGGCTCAACAACACATGTGATAAAAAGAGCACCAACTTTGTGCGCCCTATCTGACAAATACTCTAAATTTTCCAAATTTCCATAGAAATCAGGATTCTGGCCTATCACACATGTAGTCTTCTCGTTTATGTCATTTACAATTTCTAGGTCCGCGCCTTCGCAGTACGTTTTTAATACCTCCACATATTGAGGATTCAAACCATTATTAACAAATACTCCATTTCTTCCATTATAAGACGAAGAGAGTAAGACTGCTTCTGCCAGCGCAGAAGACCCATCATACATAGAAGCGTTGGCAACATCCATACCAGTCAGGAGACAAATAAATGATTGAAATTCGTACATTGCTTGTAACGTCCCTTGACTCATTTCTGCCTGGTAAGGCGTGTAGCCTGTTAGAAACTCTCCTCTCATTAAGAGGTGATTTACTGCAGCAGGAACATAATGGTTGTAAGCTCCTGCGCCGATAAAATACTTCATTAATTTGTTCTTTTCAGATAGTCTTTTCATGTGCTCCAATAATTCGAGCTCGCTCATGGGGTTGCAGAGAGCTAGTTCGCCATTATCTGCAATGCGAGGCTTCAACTCAATTAATAAGTCATTTATTGATTTGACTCCAATGTGCCTTAACATATTTCTTTTATCATTTTCGGTAACAGGTATGTAATTCATAATAATTACTTCGTACTCGCCTTGCTGTCTAACACATCTATATTCATTTCTTTGCTTCTCCTTTTTCTTTCTACTTCTCCATTTCACCTACGAATTCCCTATACTGGGCAGCTGTCATCAAATCGTCAAGTTCTTCCATGTTGGATGGCTTTATTTTAACGATCCAACCTAGGTCATATGGTGACTCGTTTATCCATTCCGGATGTTCAGAGAGCTCGACGTTTACTTGTACAACTTCACCACTTAATGGAGAATAAATGTCAGAAGAAGCTTTAACCGAATCTACAATGGCCATCGGTTGCATCTGTCTAAATTTACTGCCTGCCTTTGGTAATTCAACTGAAACTATGTCCCCAAGTTGCTCCTGGGCAAAATCTGATATTCCGATCATAGCCAGCCCGTCACTTGATATTGTTATCCACTCATGTTCTTTAGTAAATTTAATGCCCTCCATCAAATATCCCACTCTTAGTTTCCGATTCGCTTGTAGAAGCGAGTACTATTTTTAACTTTAGCTCCGTATAGCTTGCCCCCGATACTAAGTTGAACTGATTCGCCAGGTGAAATGTAAGTGGGAACAAAGCAAAAGCCAACAGATTTTTTTAAAGTTGGTGAGAATGTTCCGCTAGTTACAAAGCCACCTCTTTGACCACTATTTAGAAATACTTCGTTTCCGTGTCTGGCTATCCTTTTTTCTAATAATTCAAAGCCCACAAGCTTCCTATCTGTAATTCGACTAGTCAATGCTTTTTTTCCAATGAAATCCGGCTTTTCAACTTTTACTGTCCATTTAAGCGGAACCTCAAAAGGGGTGACATTTTCATCTATATCATTTCCATAAAGCATCAAACCAGCCTCAATTCGAAGTGTATCCCTAGCACCCAAACCGGCAGGTTTTATTTTGAATTTGGATGCTACCTCGAGGAGCTTATCCCAAATATCCGTTCTTGTTGAATCGACGAATATTTCAAAACCATCTTCGCCAGTATATCCAGTTCTTGATATAATGGATTCAGCACCAAAAATATCTGCAACTACAAATTCGAATGGCTTTAGTCTATCCAAGTTTTTGTGAGTCGTTACCTTTTCCATAACACGTGCTGCAAGTGGTCCTTGTACTGCAAGCAGGAGAGTTTTATCACTTGCATTTTCAACATTAGCCGAGCCGCAATGCCCGATAATCCATTCTAAGTCCTTTTCTCTATTTGAAGCATTTACAACAAGAAGAAATTTTTCCTTACTAATTCTGTATATAATTAAATCATCTACAATACCTCCATCATCGTAACATATAGGGGAGTATAGCGCAGTATAATCCCTTAATTTAGCAACGTCATTAGTCGCCAATATTTGTAAACAATCTAATGCACTGGAACCTCTCACTTCGAAGCGACCCATGTGCGAAACATCGAATATACTAACAGCAGATCTGGTATTGATATGTTCATCAATTATACCACTATATTGCAAAGGCATTTCCCATCCGTGAAAGTCCACCATTTTTGCTCCATACGATTTATGAAAATCATAAAGAGGGGTTTTCATAGATGTGCCTCGAATAAATCACTAGCATTCAATCTCGATCTAATATGTTAACCGTTATTATTATTTACAGGTATTAATTGAGTAATAATAGTGAAAACAGCAACAAAACCAACCTGGCTTCGTATTGTGCCACCAGGTGGGGAAAGCTATACTAAAATTAAACAATCTCTCAGATTAAAAGGACTTCATACCGTTTGTGAGGAGGCGAGGTGCCCTAACATATCAGAGTGCTGGGGGACAGGCACAGCGACAATAATGATCATGGGAGACATTTGTAGCAGAGGTTGTAGGTTTTGTGCTGTAGATAACGGCAGGCCAATTTTGCTCGATCCCTATGAGCCGAGACGTGTAGCTATGGCAATAAGAGAATGGGGACTAAAATATGTTGTAATTACGTCTGTATGTAGAGACGATATAGAAGATGGAGGGGCAGAACACATGTCTAACACAATAAGAACAGTGAAAAATCTGTGCCCCCAGATAATATTGGAGACGCTCATTCCAGACTTCCGTGGGAACTTTCAATCCATAAAGAAGATAGTTGAATCCGAGCCTGAGGTTATTAGTCATAATATCGAGACGGTTAGACGCCTTACGCCTAGAATCAGAGATGCTAGAGCCTCTTATGAACAGTCTTTGTCTGTTCTGAAAATTTGTAAGGACTTCAACTCAGGTATCTATACAAAATCGTCCATAATGCTAGGTCTTGGAGAGGAAGAAAAAGAAATTGTTGAGGCAATGAGGGACCTTAGGTCGATTGGGGTTGATATCCTGACAATGGGACAATACCTCCAACCAAGTCACACACATTTGCCTGTAATCGAATATATTAAGCCAGAAAAATTCGATGCTCTGCGAGAAATTGCAGAAACAATGGGCTTTGCATACGTTGCATCCGGTCCACTTGTTCGGAGCTCCTATAAAGCAGGCGAGTTTTTCCTACAAGAACTTGTAAATGACAAACAAGTATTCATAGAATAGTCTCAAAGCTAACTTACTCATTTTACTAGAATTAATTCTACCAAAAGAAAGGCACCAAAAGAAAGGCATTCTTTAAAATAATCTCATTTAAATGCGTTAGATTATTATCGGTTTGTAATGTATAAACCAAAAATACTGGTGCTAGCACTTGCTATTGCGATATCTTTAGTTTCATTTTCACTGGCGCACATAAATTTGGCATTTGCGCAGGAGAATGAGCAGACAGAACCTTTTAGTGCAATGCTTTCAGGAGGAGAAGAAGTTCCTCCAGTAGATACTGCTGCTACTGGTGTTGCATCATTTACTGTGGAAGGAGGAGAATCAATTAAATATGATGTGAACGTTACTGGCATGGATAAGGTTACTGCAGCACATATTCACAATGCACCCAAAGGTGAGAATGGAGAAGTTGTAGTTACCTTGTTTAAGGCCGATAGTCCGACTGGCCAAATATCAGGAAGTCTGGCCAATGGATCTATCACAGCTTCTAACTTGGAAGGGCAGATGCAGGGAAGCCCTTTCCGCGACATAATCAGGGCCCTGGAACGTGGTGAAGCTTACGTGAATGTTCACACCGAGATAAATCCTAACGGAGAAATACGAGGACAGATTAGTGCTGTAAATTAGAGCAATTATATCCCACATTTTTGTTTGTTACTGGTTTTTTCAGCGTTCTCTTCTTCTTGAAGTTAAGGTTATCTATCGAAGAATTCAATAGATAAGAACACAGAAAATTATTTTAACTGAAATTCTGTAAAGTGTTAGAGAATCAATTAAGCTATTTGACTTATTGCGCCTAAAGAAAATATTCTTATACCAATTGATTTGATAGAATCAGTACTTTCCTTACTTTTATTTAGGAATTGGATTAGTTTTTGATCGACAAGGTGAAACAACAACTATATTACCGTTATGAAGATCGAGATAATGATGGTATTGCTTCAATGATACTGAGAGGGTTTACAGGATCATGCGATCCCATTATCCTAGTGATCTCAAAGCCAGAACTATCAAGTAATTTCCTGAACTCTTCCTTAGTCCTTATTCTTCCTTTATGAGTGAGTGCTAGCATTAGTATGTCTGTAAATTTACCAATGAATGGTTCATTTCCTTCTGGCATGATCGTATCAATTATTAACAATTTTGGGCTTGTCTTTTTTCGATTAGCCTGGTTTTCACTAATTATCAATGATGATGATGTATCTTTCATGGCTTGCAAACAATTCTTTAAGATAATCGCGGCGGACTGGTCGTCCCAGTTTAGAATCACATTCTTTATAATATAACCGTCAGCGCCTGTAGCAGGAATAGATTTAAAAAAATCGCCTTCTATTAGTTTGCAACGAGAAAGGATGGCATAATCGACATTATCATTCGAATTTGCAGATTCTCTGGCATAGATCTTTTTGGCACTCTGAATTGCATGTGGTAAATCAAATAATACGCCATAAAGTTTAGCATTATCCTTTAAAATACTTGATAAAAATATTCCTTGTCCTCCTCCGATATCGATAATGGTATTAAATTGTGAAAAATCATACATAGAGGAGATCAACGAAGTAACGGAGGATGTAAGTGAAGCCATTGCACTGTTAAATATTTGAGCCTCTTTTTGGTTTCGATCAAGATACTCATATATTTCCAACCCATTTGCATGTTTGAATGAATTCTCACCCGTTTGTATACTGTAGAAAAGATCATCAATAGCATTCTTAAATGATTCTAATCCAAACATTAATGCAAAATTTCTAATTGAATTTCTTGAATCAGATTGGATAGGATATGCCATAGGTGTCAGCTCAAATCTTTTTATGCTGTGATCAACTTGTTGTTGTTTTTGTTGTCCATTTCCTTCTTTTTTTGTTTCAGCAAATATCCCAATGCTAGATAACATACGCAATAATCTATAAAGAGAATCAGGATGAGTTTTGGTCTCTTGTGCTAAATCTTTGACACTTTTAGGACCATCTTTTAAATAATCAGCTAATCTCAGTTTTGCTACAATGTAAATAGCTTGGCTAGTTAACTGAAAGCGAGTAAGCATGTCAAAAATTTCTAAACCTAAATTCTGCATGATGACAATTAATTTTTACTATCATTGTTAATATGAGTGTTTATAGAATGAAGTGCTATCGAAGTCTCTCTTTAGCTATTCTTCTAATTTGCTTTGTATTATATTTCATAAGATTACCTGGTTTGTTCTAATATCTCGCATTCATTTAGATGTTTTCTCCTAACCTAACCCAGTATTTATCAGACTCTTCCTTGAACTTTAATTTTTACAAATAATATATTCTTAGTCGAGACAGATAAAAAGCTGTAGTATATGACCCCAAAGACATGATACTCAAACTCAATCCTTTATTTGAAGATATAGCATGTTACTATCAAAGAATATTGATACTATATCTTTGAATCTTTCAAGAATAATACTAAATGATAATAAAGTTTTTAGACATATCCGCAGAGAAAAACATTACTGCGATACATATAAATGAGTTGTATGAAATTGGTAAGAGGTTTTCACCTGCATTTGATACCATACCAATGGAACTTCAGTAGTTGTAGTTAACTCTTAGTTAAGCATCACCGGTGGTTGGAAATATTTAAGACTAACTTGACTGTCAATATTTAATCAGTTTTATCCAATCACCTGTACTCCTGACGAGCCTATAAAAAATGACTTCAATTTTATTGAAGGTCTTCCTAAGGACTAAAACTGATGGGAAGAGTCGGATTGATTGAATGATGAACAAGAAAGAACAATCAATTCCCCATCAGTCGTATTGACCTTATCTCAAAGAACCGTAAAATTAAACTACAAATCCTTCGGTACCTACTAATTCAAATATTGGACTCTGCCATTTGAAGTACAAATGACACAGGAGAATAAGAATCCAACTGTAGTGCACTTTGAGATCGCCGCAAATGATGTAGAACGTGCGAGAAAATTTTACTCAACTTTGTTTGGCTGGAAAATAGAAAGGGCTGAAGTAAAGGTAGATGGAGATACGATGGATTATTGGATGATATCTACATCAGGCGATAGTAATGAAAAATCTTCCTTAGGTGGAGGTTTGATGAAGAGAAAGGATCCTCAACAACCAAACTTGAACTATATAGGTGTGCCTTCAATAGATGAATATTCAAAGAAGGTTGAGGATCTGGGGGGCAAGGTTTTGATGCCAAAAACAAAAGTTGAGGGTTATGGTTTCTTCGCCGTATGTTCTGATACAGAAGATAACTCATTTGCTTTGTGGGAGATAGCGCAGCAGAAATGATCATGTATTATTACTATTGACGTCTTCGATCGTTATAGAGAATAAACTGATCCAGTATTAATGAAAATAATCTAGTGGTTGCATAAGCTTTTAGTTCATAAAGTATTAGATCCTATTAATGAGAATTGGGATCTTAGGCTCTGGGGATGTGGGCTGTCGGTTGGGTGATGGATTTATTGAACTGAACCTGGAGAAACAATTGAATTTGAATCCGAATTGTTAACAGTTGGTTCCCGACTGGCCCGTTTTATCCTAATAATTCACTTGATCCTAACATTCCAATACAAGATTTACTTGCAGAGAGTCTCTCTACTACATTTGAAAATTGTTGGTTGAAAATGTGATGGCCTGAGGATAGAGAAAAAGTATCAGATTTTATTCCCTATAGGATTTTTTGTCGGATTTGTTTTCGGGCTATCCTTTAATATTATTGATTGCATTTGAAACTATCTTGAAAGTTGGCGTCACACTACCTCAGCTTGGAAAACAAGCTACGAGAGAAAATTTAATTCAATTTGCTAGTAAAGCTGAAGAATCGGGTTTTGACTCCGTTTGGGTACTAGAAAGACTTCTGTGGCCGATTAACCCACGTACGCCGTATGTGGCAACTCCTGACGGTAGCCTCCCTTTAGACTATCAAAACGTACTTGATCCGTTAGAAACCCTGTCATTTGTTGCTGCGCACACCCAACAAATTTCATTAGGTACTTCCGTAATAGATATGTTATTCCATAATCCTGTCGTTCTGGGCAGAAGAATTGCTTCACTAGATGTTTTATCGGAAGGAAGAGCTATATGTGGTCTTGGTATCGGCTGGTCAAAAGATGAATATCAAGCTTCTAACGTACCTTTTAAGAATAGAGGTAAAAGAGCAGATGAATTCCTTGAAGCACTGAAAAGAGTATGGACCGATGATGTAGTAGAATTTAAGGGTGAGTACTACAATATACCCGCTTCAAAAATAGGCCCAAAACCTATACAAAAGCCTCATATACCAATTTACATGGGAGGGTTCAGTCCAGCTACACTTTCTAGAATTGTAAAATATGATGCAAACGGCTGGTTAGGCGTGCCATTCGGACCTTTGGAACAGCTTCGAACAACTGTGAATACAATAAATGATCTAGCCACCAAAGGAAATAAAGACCCAAATTCCTTCAAGGTCATTCTTTTAACCTATCCTAATATATCTGATTCAAAAAACACAGGCGGAGATCAAAGGTTTCCAATGACAGGAACGATTGAAGAAGTAGGTAGCGATATAAGAGAATTTAAGTCTATGGGCATAGAGCATATAGTATTTGGTTTGTTTTTCTCGCCCATATATCCAAATATAGATCAATCAATCGAAATTTCAAAACAGTTACTACAATACGCAAAGTAAGATAGTATTCAATTTTCCAAGCTCTAAGTTTTTGAAAATTCTAGAATAAGTTCCGATTCAATATTCAGTCGAATCCCGACGGCTTCACACCTGTATTCATAACAGAAGAATAAATTTGCAAGTGCCTAAAGCTAATCATAAATACTTTAGAATAATATTAATTAGACATGGGTAATTACGTGCTACTTCTGAATTGGACCGATCAGGGCATAAGAAATGTTAAGGACACTGTTAAGCGGGCTGAGTCTCTTAAATCGTATCTTGAGAAGAAAGGTGGAAAGCTGTTGATATCCTTTACACTTTTGGGAAATACGATGCAATAGTAATTGCAGAATTATCCAATGATGAAATCGCTATGTTAGTTTCATTGGGCACAGGTCCATTGGGCAATGTTAGGGTTACAACTCTTAAAGCATTTGATCTGGATGAAACGAGAAAAATAATTGGCGAACTGAAATAATTATAATTTTAATTCTGAAACAATATCAATCAAATCTTTTAATAACGCGTTCGAATTAGTAACAATTCGAATCAAGACCTCCGATCACTTGATGACCTTTAATATTTTGGCCGAATGAACGTTATAGAAAATCTAACTTTACTCTGGGATTTCAGGTTCAACTAGATTTGCTAGATTATTCAATGATTGCTGCCAGCCTACATAGCACGCTTCAAGAGGAATGACAGTGGGCAAACCTTCTTGTACAATGGTCATTTCTGTTCCTAGTGAAACCTTCTTCAAGGTTACAGTTACGTGAATTTCTCCAGGTAAGTTTGGGTCATCAAAATTATCCGTATAACGTAAGCGTTCGTTTTCAACCAGCTCACGGAATTCTCCACCAAATGACATGCTCTTTTGAGTGGTAAAGTTTGTAAAAGACATCTTGTAGGTTCCTCCTACCTTTGCATCCATGTGATGAACGCTACAAGTATAACCATTGGGTGGTAACCATTTAGCCATAGCATCACGGTCAAGAAAAGCACGATAAATTTTCTCTGGCGTTGCTGTAAGTACACGATGTAAATGAACAGTGTTAGTAGACATAGGCTTCTTACTGCAATATAGTATTAAAGTATTCTGTGCTTATTAGGTTGATAACTAGACATAAATCAGATACTGACGATCTCTTGATCTATAAAACATTTCCACTTTTGCATTCCCTTATTAGGTTTCCCATTTTCTTTAGGGCAAGTCCTTTTCTAGGGACTAATTTGTCCCGACCGCTGAAGACCTAAAGGTTTCGATAAACACTTGCTTATGTTAGTATAGATGGCATAAAGGTTATCATAAAGAGTATTATTACTCCTACTGCACCGATTAGGAACGCTGGATGTCCTAACAATTTATTACGTGAAATTTCCGATACACCTCCCAATCCAGCAGCTATGATTAGGAGTATGGTTATAAGTTCATACATTCCGATCTTCTTTGAAATATTGGAAATATGATCTACAGATTGAAGAAATGAGTCATGTTCGGATTCTGCTTTGTGCTTTAGATTTAACAATGAACCGTTGACCGTTACACTCCCTTCAAGATTTTCAAGATGAGATTTATACGTAGCAAAGTTATTCTCTATTTCAGTGACATTATTTTTAGTAAAGTTACTTTGAAGAGCAATGTTCAGATTGTCAAGCTGAGCCTTCAGAATTCTTTCACCAATTTTTTCTTCGTTATAGTCATTTTCCCAATCCATTGATTTCATTAAATGGGCAAGAGAAGTAATCTGCAAATCATCCTTTTCTAGGCCAAGTTCAGTTGCCAGAGTGGTTGTATATACTGCCAAAATCGATACGCCTATAATAAAGAAAGTGACAATTAAAAAAAATCCTGAGACTGAATGCATTTTTCTCCATTTAGTCTTGTCTCGCATATTTTTAAATCTGTTTATCAAGTCATACTCCTAGATTTTGGATCCGAACGGTTAACAACGCGATTCCCGAGACCTAGAGGCTTGCATTAATTTTTAACCTCATCAAAATTATTTGGATTAAATTTTAATACGAAGTGGGACAAGCGTATTAATGGCATCTAATTCTAGTTCTGGTCATGATGTTAGACCTCCTTCTCTTAGCCCATCCGAGATCGACAAAATCCTTTCAATGACCCTCATTGCTAACTTAGCTACACTTGGGGAAGATGACACTATCCATATCGTTCCCATGTGGTTCATACGACTTGGTAACGATATTTGTATTCCCACTTCTCGACATACTCGCAAATACAAGAACCTGAAAGCGAGGCCATACGCATCAGTGATGATAGATATTTCGCGAGAGGGATTAGACTTGAAAGGGGTATTGATTAGAGGCCCTGTAGAGCTTGTTGAAGGGGAAGAGGCAAGAAAGATCAACCACCAGATCCATTTGAAGTATGTGACAGAAGAGGGACTAAATGATCCAAGCGTTGCATCGTATTTATCCAAAGGCGATGACGTAACTGTGAGAATCCATGTGGAACATATAGTTAATTGGAATCTGGCAGACTCTAAGGCGGGGAGAGCACTTAGAATAAAAGGTCGGTCTCGACAACTAGATGTATAAAAAACGAATATATAGAAAGTAATAGAAGCCTACTATATGCAGGGTTCAAATCCCGACCTGCATATTAAATTTATTGCTTATACTGACGAATTCATCTTTCTTATCCAAATAAATCTTAAGAAACTAAAGAAACTGATTAAATACCAATAAAATTAGATATATATCTTGGTCTCACATTATCTTCTCTTTTATATCGGCTTATCCTTACTACCTATGATTCCTCAGTATACATATTCAAGTTTGATTAACGTCGCAGCTGTCGGAGACTGGGGATGTAATGATGATTCCAGGAAAACTTTAAAAAATATTTTAAGTAAGAAACCGGAACTAATTCTTGCACTTGGGGACCTCTCGTACCAGAGAACTGCAGAATGCTGGCTTGATATAATTTCTTCTGTAGATAACATAACTAGGATAGTTAGAGGAGATCACGACAATGATTTTCGTACTAGTCAATATATGACGCATTTCAACATGTCAAGCGAATTTTATTCGTTTAATCACGTGAATATACATTTTCTGATTATGTCCACAGAATTGCCATATGAATTAGGTTCTAAACAATATGAATTTGTCAAGTCAGATTTAGAAAACATATCAACAAATTCGACCATCGACTGGATAATAATCGCATACCATCAACCTGCTTATATTTCTCCAAATGATTGTAAAGGGTGTAGTCCAAGAGTAACTCTAAGAGATGTGTACCATCCTTTGTTTGATAAATATAATGTGGATCTGGTATTACAGGCACATAGTCATAATTATGAAAGAACTTATCCACTATTATACAACAACAAGGATTCAGAGAATCCTATAATAGTCAATTCAAACAAAAATAATTACAATTACGATATTAACAAATTCCATGGAACCATCTTTGCTATTGTTGGAACTGGCGGAGGAGAACTTCATAATTTTGAAGTAAAAATTCCTTATATTGTAACACAGTATCGAGGTTTTGGTTTCTTGAATTTAGAGTTGACAAACAACAGCACAAGATTAAATTGCACCTTCTATAATAATGATGGAACTTTATCAGACAACTTTATTATTGACAAATCAGTCAATGCACAAACTAATCAGGTTTACAAAGCTAATCCTTCAGATTAGTAAATATATGTTTCACCCAATAAGTCAAGGAAATAGGCCGTGCTAAACTTGGAATGAAAAATCCAGGCACATAGACTATGATTTGGATCCGAATTGTTCTGTTCTCAAGATTTACGATAATAATAAAATTCGATGATGTATAAAAAAATATAATCTCTAATCGTGTTCGGATTTACAGCTGCATATGCTGGTACTCCTTTTTCAATCTGATTTGATCTATGCATCACTTTTCTACGGAAATAAAGTTGGCAAACAACCACAAGAGGAGTATCTTATTTTAGGAGATGCCCGTCGGTGGTCTTTTATCTTGACTATGTTCCAGCGATTTGTGATAGCTTAGCATATACCAGGTCTCAAAAATCTTCCCGCATATCTCACATTTCAGCTTCTTTGGATTTGGTGTATACACAGATTGCTCTGCGATCGACATTTGCATAAATAATATGGTGACCGTACCAGATAAGGTTTTCAATCAAAATCTTAGAGATAGATAGAACACCGACCAGAAAAGGGATCCGAATTGTTAACACTAACTTACTTTTTGATTATATTTCGAACAGTCCGCCCGGTTTGGACCCGAATTGTTAACAATATGGTTCCCGACGGCTCCAGACCAATCAATCTAGAGATGACCTGCTATTATCGATACTAAATTACATCTACATCTTTAAGGGTTACCATGTATCGATAGCGGCTTCTATTCTTTCTTAATAGATGTGAATTATCCTTCTGTTCTCTCAACATATACACTTTCCATTTTATTTAAAATTTCTTTATAATCTTATTTGCGAATACATTTAAAGCTTCAAGTTCTTGAGTTGGATCTAGATCCACTATAAGATATTGAATATCAGCTTGTTCAAATAATTCTATTTGTCTTAGTACATCTTCTGGCGTTCCATATATCGCAAACTCTCTAATTTGCTCTTCAGGCATCCCTTTAAAGATCTGTTCTATTTTTTTCTCGGACATTTGCTTCTCATCCTCAACCACAATAATGCCCAACTTTGTTTTGAGAATTGAATCGTAATCCCTGCCTACAGTTTTACAATGCTCTTTTAAAATATTCAATTTTCTTTTTACTGTTTCAGCCGATCCAAATAGATTGCAAGCATCCGCATATTTTGCTACAATCTTGAGAGTTTTTCTCTCACCGCCTCCACCAACTAAAATAGGTGGCGAAGGTTTCTGTATTGGCTTAGGATTACAGTATGCATTATGAATTTGATAGTATTTTCCATTAAACGAAGCAGATGGCTCTTCAGTCCACATTTTGTGTATGATTTGTATTGCCTCTTCTAGCCTTGACAATCTTTCACTTGCCGGAGGAAAATGAATTCCATATGCATTGGATTCATCCTCATTCCAAGCAGCACCTATTCCCATGAATAATCTTCCCTTGCTTAACACATCCAACGTGGCAGCTACCTTGGCTAGAACAGCTGGATACCTGTACATGATGCCTGTGACTAGAGTTCCAAGTTTGATCTTGGTAGTTAATCCTGCTACCACGGACAAAGTTGTCCAGCTTTCAAGCATAGGTTCGTCCACTTTTCCTATCATTGGAATCTGATGGAAATGATCCATCACCCAAAAAGAATCAAAACCATTGATTTCTGCCGTCGTGGCTAATTTCTTTACGGAATCTATGATTTGAGAAGTATCATCGCCTCTGTAATCGAAATTAAAGTTGGGTTTTTGCAAGCCAAATCGCATATTATCTCATAGGGTAAAGACGATTATAAACTTAGTATGACAACATTCACAGGTGTGCTACCGCTGAATAAGTAACTATTCAGAAGTTAAAGCACAAATAGGGTTCTTTATGTTGCCTCAACTCGCTAATTGATGATTCTGCTTACTAACAAAGTTCAAATCGCAAATATCAAAAATTGCTCTCAAGCTAGTGAATTCAGTACAACGAACTCTATTAACAATTAGTTCTGGTTCACATTCCTAAAAAAGAAAAGCTTAAAGCTTAGTATCTTATGGTTATTCCGAGAACCCATTTTCTAGAACCGATAGCGTCGTGGGTACCGACGGCTCCAGACCCGGCTCCAGAACTAATATTTCAAAGTATTTATCCAATATAAATATACTACAAATACCAAATTTAACGGTCTCTTGAATGGGATCAAATTCATACTTCTAATCTATTATTGATGCAGCCTATCGTATTTTAATTTTAATATCATGAGAATAATATTCAGAACAAAGCCCGCAGCATTCGTGCCAATTATTACAGGATCCCTCCTTATTATGCCGTATACTACCCATAATAACATTCCACTTGCTATAAGACCCATTAAATAGATTGATACATCTGACATCCTCTTTGTTTTATAGGCCTTATGTAGTTGAGGAATGAAGGAAGATAGGACCAATATTCCAGCAATAGTACCGATAATGTCAGCGAAGTAAACGATATCTTCCAACTATAAATCATAGAAGGATTAGAAGACCTTAAAAAGTAAATCAGATGTCCAAAGTCTACAGGGTCCTTCCAATCGACCTCTGTCATTGGCTAACTAATTTTCAAACAACATTATGGCCTTTTCTTTTCCTACCAACAATTCACTACGGGGAATCTTGAGATGTTTCATTCTGATACGAATATCAACGTATTGAGTAAACCGAACTTTAAACTTCATTAAATCTAATGAAAGACAAGAATCAACACAGCAACCCGCATCCGTCCTAAATGGCACTTGCTCAATGAGTCTTCTTGATAGACGCGACAAAGCAAATCCTTGATGCAATACAGGAATTATGGCATCGGAATTTTCTACTTTTGATAGCAACGATTCAAACTGTGCTATCTTAAACCAACGGTAGCCTTCATATGTTGCAGTGCGGGGCGGATCTGGAGGAAGGAAAGCCGAGATGTTAGTATCGATATTGGTATCATCACGGCCGGTGTTATTGCACCAGCCAGATATGGAATCATACGACTCGTCATAACTTACTATTGCATCAACATCTGCTTGAGTCACAATAAGATCGTCTGGCAAGATCATAAAATGAGTATAGTCGCTTTGCAAAAAGAACTCTCTTGCTTTGTTGTATGCTTCGTCTTGTGGAAAATATTTAATCCATAGTTTAGGGACCCCGTTTATCTTTTCGATGGCTTTGTAAAACTCTGGGATACTACGCGGATTGAAGATTACTAATAAGGGCTTCATTCCTAATGTGTAGTTCAGTCAGCTAGTTATTTACTATTTCTTAATATTCGTAAACTGAGAACTTTACATTAAAAACTAAATCGTCATAAAGCTTTGAAATATTGTCCTCTTTTTAACGTTCTATTAATGGTTCATGTATTAAGGTTATCAAAGAATCAGATCTCTATAATTCTTACTACTTAGGTTGCTATTCTTAAGAATGATAGAACTTCATACTCCGATGAGTATCGCTCAATCTGATTAAGCATTGATGCATCTGCTGATTTCCCACTCTCGTTCAATGGCTATAAGCAGTTCGCTCGAATAATATATTTAGAGTGTTATTATGCAGTCTGGTACTAATCATCTTCATATCGAAGGTTATAGTTGGCAAAGGAATAACATTGACCAAATAGCCTGTGGGACTCTTTACCTTAATAATAACTTCTGAACCCAGTCGTTTAATATCAAAGTCTTGCTTTTCAGTAAAAGGAACCTTAACTGAGATTCTTAGATTTTTGGGAGGCTGGTCGATAATAGAGTATGGTTTACCGGTATAGAATATCTTTGATGGATCGTCGTCGCCAAATATAATGTCAGCATTAACACGTAACATTTCTATTCCTGCAAGTTCAGTACTATGAAGAGGAACCTCTCTAATAGGAAGGGGATAAAAATTTGATTTGGCTTCCCCGATTTTAGTATGTTGAAATTTTGTCCAATTAGTATAAAACTCATTTGACTTAAATTCAGTATATTTATCAGGCAAAATCTTATTAATTATAGCTAGATCAGTGTTAATTCCGTACAAGCTAGCAGCCATGTAAGCCCTTTTGGCATTTTCTATGCTGAATGAGTCCGGATTTGCAACCAATCTTAGCGTTGTTATACTGTTGTCTTTAATTATATCTGAAAGATGGTTAAGGCTCTTGAACAAGTCCTTCTCGTAGCGTAACATTTTAGTTGGAATAGAAAACCCAGAAAAAGCTTGAAAAATTTCCACAAACCCAGAAAAAGCGCCGAATAAACTAGTGACTCTGTTACCAATTTTACTAACAAGTTTCGGAAAATAAAGATATCTCAGTGCTTCCCCTGACGCAGGCATATCCAGAACCATAACCTCGTGTGATCTGAGACGCATGACTTCCTCAACTTTGAGAAGAGAAAATAATTGTGTCATTCCAGGCATCATTGCAATCTCATAGGCCAGTATTTCATCGATACCTTTGGATGAAAACATAGAAGCCATATAAGAAATAATCTCACGGTATTGTGTATTCATCTCTAGTGTTGGGTCGATTTGTAATGCCTGAAGACAAGGAAATACTTCTAATGCATTATTGTCATTACTATTGCTGGTAACAGGGCTATGTAGCTGAAACGCGTCATTTAATGAATGAGCTGGATCGGAAGAAATAATTAATGTATTGTATTTTCTTTCAGCTAGCTTAATAGCAGTTGAACAGGAAATTACTGTTTTACCAGTTCCACCTTTGCCTGTATATATAAGAAGCCTCATTCATCCGTTGTACATTTTAAATCGTTCATATATAAATCTCCTTTTTACTTTCAGAACACATTATTTTTTGACAATTCAGGAGAATTAATCAGGGCGAAACCTTTGAAAAACTCTCGATCAATGGAGCTCGGAGTAGCTTTACCAAAAAGATGAAACAAATCATATCAGAGATTATATCGTTTAAAATATATTTAATGCCAGTGTGCAGAATCAAACACCTTCCTGTTTTTTGATATTTACCGTTAGCCAGATCGACATTTGTCCTTGAATTTAGCTATCCGGAATTGAGTTACAAAATCTATTTCCCAATCGAAATTGAAAACCCTTTTTATATCACATGTTGGAAACCCTAGGTGGCAATATTTTATTTAAGGGTTTGAATTGCAGTTCATTATACCGATCAAAACGAAGCAATGATGGGGATTCAGTTATGAATAAAGCTATCGTTACTAATATTAAACTCTTATAATGTCTTTTAATAATAGAGGATAATATATGTAGTAACGACAATATTTGCTAGAAAATAAGACAATATTTAGTGATTCGTGATTCCTTTCATTAAGTCTTATATTCAATGAAGCAATTGGATTATTATATGTCGGAAATGTCCAAAACACAAATTAGAAGATTTCTCAATAAAGGCACTTTCACTGGAAAGCTCGCAACGGTTAAGAAGGATGGAAGCTCTCATGTAGTTCCTATCTGGTTTGTGTTAGAGTATCGAAATAATGAAGATTATCTAGGAAATATCTATTTTACAACTTTTATTGGATCGGTTAAAGCGGAAAACATTCAACGAGATAATAGAATAAGCATGTGTATAGATGACCAGACTCCACCTTTCTCCTTTGTAACAATTCATGGCACTGCAAAGCTTTATCCATACAAACAAAATGAGGTTTTGAAATGGGCCACTAGAATTGCCGAACGATACATTGGAAAGAAAGATTCAAAAGCGTACGGTGAAAGGAATAGTGGCGAGGGTGCCGTACTTGTGCGAATAAAACCTACAAAAATAATTGCAGAAAAAGATATAACTGCTTGGGAATGAGGATCCGGATAACGATAGTTAGCTGCTCAATGAACATTATTAGCTATTTGTAGCTTAAAATCATCAGTCTTTGAAATCGATACTGTATAATTGAATTCACAATTTGATATAGCGGAAAAATTGATAAAATATTTTAATGCGGTCCGCCCAGTTTACTCTTTGAATGACACAGGTCAATGTTCGATATATGGTACATGATGTAAATGCTGCCGTTGCGTTCTACACAACCCATCTTGGGTTCGCTCTCCTTTCAAACAAATCACCGGCTTTCGCCGATGTCGTCCGAGGAGACTTACGCCTTCTTCTAAGCGGGCCGACCAGCTCAGCCGGACGGCCCATGCCAGACGGTCGAAAACCCGAGCCCGGCGGGTGGAACCGGATCCACTTAATTGTGACCGATATCGAGGCAGAAGTGAACCGTCTGCATGCAAAAGGGGTGCGCTTTCGCAACGACATTGTTAGAGGTCCAGGCGGAGCACAGATCCTTGTCGAGGATCCATCTGGCAACGTCGTAGAACTCTTCCAGCCCGCCAGTTGAAACGGATACTAAAATTAGTAACAGACTTATGGCAAAATTTGTTAAAATGCATGGATAAAATTTAAAAATCAGGCAGAAGAAAAAATAGATGGTCCCATTGAATTTTAAGTTATGTCTCACCAAGTTGGATCCGAATTGTTAACGATACGGTTCCCGACGGCCGAGGACTAGCTAATTAAAATATATTAAACTTTGATACTACAAACTTCTGTGACGAAGCGAATAAACGATATAATGTCAACCAAATTAGAGACTATTGGAAGGTATGAGAGTGCCAAAGAAGCAGCAAAGAAGATGTTAGACAAGAATGTAAGTTCACTTGTAGTAGTAGACGAAGAAGGACAGTCTATAGGAATCGTTACTGAGCGCGATATCACAAGAGGTGTGTGTATTCATGATGTCCCAAGCAAAGAATACAAGATACACCATCTTATGACCTCCCCACTATCTAAAATAGAACCTAATGTATCAGTAGAAATGGCAGCAAATCTCATGATTCAGAATAAGGTAAGACACCTTATTGTCAAGGAAGCAGACAAAACCGTGGGTATAGTGACTGCAACTAACTTTATTGATTATCTAAATGAACAATTGGATCCAGT
>JBKPGB010000086.1:0-6770 GCA_046729135.1 Thermoproteota archaeon
CTAAGTACCCAAAGTGGGATGAAAGATTGCAGTTTTCTGGCACAACAACGGAATCCCTAATTAAATTGCCAAATCTTTTGAGCGATACAGAGAAGTATCTGGTATGGAGGTATGAGTTCATACTCGTAATTATCTATGGCACAGTTTATCAAGTTCCTATCAATTCATACATCCCTGAGAGCTCAAAAATATTGAGGGAATCAAAATCGCACAGGCTCATTGGTTTTTCAAAGTATGGATATTTTATCTAACTGGAGTAAGCTTGAGTATCTAACTGGTACCATTGTAGACGTCTCCTGTTCACAAATTTGATGAATTTTCTATCTTTGGAAAATGACATTTAAGAAAAATCCATATTCGAGTAAGAAAGACTTAAGATCACAGAACCTTTAATTAAAGGTAAATGGAGGATTTTTTAGGAATACCGAGTTGGCTGAACTTAGAAAAGATTACATACTTGAAAAATTTGTGATTCTTCCTCCTGATTCATATAAAGTAAAAAATGATACTAAAGAATGTCCCTATTGTCCTGGAAATGAAAATATGACTGCCCCTTCAGTACTGTCGCTAGTAGTAAAGGAGGGAATGCTACAAAGATTATCTGATAACGAAGAAAATATCATCGAAAACTGGGATGTAAGAGTTTTTCCAAATTCAAATCCTGTTGTAACATCTGTGAACGAAAATAATTACAGAGACAAACCTCTCTATAGTGAACCAGCGTACGGATACCACTTTATTGTTGTTGCAACACCGGATCATAAAGAAAACCTGCCAGAGCTATCTATTGAAAAATGGTCCAATGTTTTATTAGTCTTACAGAATTATCTAAGTCATCTCTACACAAAGAAAAGTGTAACTTATGTTTCCATATTCGTAAATAGCGGAATCCTATCAGGAAGTGATATTGATCATGCTCATTTTCATCTCATGACATTTTCTACCATACCTCCAACTATTGAATCAGAAGCAGAAGCATCAAATAGATACCTCAATGAAAATGGGAATTGTCCTGCGTGTAATATAATTTCTACAGAGACTGGAGGCCCGAGACAAATTCTAGACACGGAAAGCTATATTGCCATTTCACCTTGGGCTTCAACATACCCTTATGAATTTTGGATTTATCCGAAACGCCATACAACATCCTTTTCAAAGATTTCTCAAAAGGAGTTTGCAGACCTTGCACTTATCTTGAGATCCACTTTGGGTGGGATGGACAAAGTATTACAGAATCCATCTTTTAATCTAATTTTTCATCTCTCGCCAGAAAAGAAAAACAGTCGACAAATTCATTGGCATATAGAAGTTTATCCTCAGATTCATAATTGGTCAGGACTGGAGAGAGGATTTGGGGTTTATGTCAATCATGTATCACCAGAAAGATCTGCAGAAGTTTTGGGATCTGCTGCGAGAAAAGAATTTGGAGATGTAATTGGAATCAAGTAAATTTAAAACTTATTTTATTCAACAGGATGTATAATGTTAAACCTTGAAACAGCAGTATCTCTAGCTAGTTTAGGGTTAATAGTTATGTTTGTTCTTCTAATGTATTCATTTGTATCTTTTCTAATTGGACCAAATTCCAAAGGACCAGATATAGTAGTTCATCCAGAAGGAGTTATAATACAAATTGTGTCGATATCTGCAGCCCCCGGAATAGTACTGGCAGGAATTACCTACGGTCTAGTGAAAAATTATGGATCCAAGAAAATTGGAATCATCCTCTGTGCATCGGGAATAGTTCTACTAATTGGTATTATTCTGACTCAGAAGATGATTGGGAAAATACCAGAAAGTCTGTATGTACCTGGACTTGTTCCAGGTACATACGCAATTTTAGCTGCCGGATTTGGAATCATCATAATAGGAATTATTACTTTTATGACAGAAGGAAAAAGAAAACCACCAATAGGAGAAGAAAACTTTTGAGTGAAAAGATACCAATACGGAATATTTATTTTAAGAAGAAAATTCTTCCTATCGAGATTTTTCACAATGTTCTAGATGACAGCTATAGACTTTCTCATGATTTGAATAGCCCCGTACTTTCAGTTGTAATTGGAACAAAACCCGATTTTTATAAACAAGCTCCGGTAATGATAGAAGCATTACATCAAAAATTACCGGCATTTGTAATAGATACCGGACAGCACTTTGATGATCTTCTTGGATTTGGCATCCAGGAATTTGAATTGCAAGATCACATCGCGTGTAATCTTCAGATTAGAGGAGACTTGATGGAAAAAGCAAGCGAGCTAATTTTAAAATTTGGTTCGTTTGGTAGGTATTTGAAAAAGAATTTTGGAAATTTTTCTCAACTTCTACCAATAGTCCATGGCGATACACTCGTCGCAGGCATCGCGCCACTAGCATGGGTCTTTGGAATGGGTCAAAAAGTTGCCCAGAATGAAGCAGGGCTACGGTCCATGAGTCCCGAGTCAATTAAATATCTAAAAGTTAATGAGGACCCAACAAAATCCAGTCTTGAAAAATTTATAGATTCACAATTTGAAGGTAGATGGTTCTTGGCAAGAGAGGAACCATTTCCTGAACAAATAGATACTTGGATATGTTCTGCAGGAACACAATTTTTCTTTGCACCTACACAACTCAACAGAGATAATTTAGTTCGTGAAGGCTATCCTGAAGAATTTATTCATGTTGTTGGAAATTCAGTGGTAGACGCAATTGAGATTAAGAGAAAAAATAAGCCAAAAACTAGTTTATTTGATATTTACCCAAAATTAGAAACAGATGAATGGATTAGAATAGACATACACAGAAGAGAGAACCTTACAGAGCATAGATTTTCATCAATAATAAAAAGCATATCTTATTTGATTAAAAATACTGATTATAAGTTAGTTCTAATAATGCTAAATGCGATGAAATCAGCATTAAGATCATATCATCAGGAACAAAATCTTCTAAACCTAGCAAAAGAATATCCAAATAAATTCATTATCACTCCTTTATGGAAGGAGTATTCTCATGTGATAGAATTTTTGGACAGTGGACATTGTTGGGCAGAGATGACTGACTCGGGTTCCATGCAAGAAGAATTATTATACTTTCCAAATGTTTTATCACTTACAGTCAGGTTAAATACCGATAGACCAGAAACCATATTTGATGCCCGTGGTAATATTCTTATCCCACCAGTAAATTCCTCATGGATCACTACCCTCATAGATGAAGCATATAACCGAAAAGAAGGACTCGGCCTTGAGCTTAAGAAAAAAAGAAAGATTTACGGTCAACCAGGCATGGTATCAAAGAACATTGTGAAAATTGTGAAAAAGGAATTTGAAAATGGTGATGCAAATTTCTATCCATGGCTTCATCAAAGAATTGGTCTCTGGAAAGAAAAACAGTTCATAGATTACATGTAACTATCGTAGGGTAAATCTTTTTGAACGTACGCCGTACTCTTTTCTTTCATTCCTTGTCACATCAAAAAGTTCCCTCATCATTGATTCATATGAAAAAGACATATTGACATTTCTTCTTGACATCATCCTTTTTTGAAATTTTATTGCCAAAGATATATCCATTTCTGCATTTTCAGACCCAACACCTTGACCATAGATCACGTAGGAAGGAACATCATTAAAAATATTACCATGAATATGTGAGGATACACCAATTTTCATACCACAATAAATATTTGTACCTATTGATGTTTTTGCCATATCTCCAAAAAAGGAACCCAACTTAATTGTGTTTGTGTCTTTTTTTTCATTTCCTATTTTCATTGAAATTGTACCGTAGGTCATTTTGAGGTCGGAGGTGATTGTATTAGCACCCATATTTACCCATTCACCGACATAACAGTGACCTAAATATCCCAAGTGAGATTTGTTAGTATAATCCAATATGATTGAAGAATCTATTTCTCCCCCTATGCGACAATTATTGCCAATGTATGAACTGTTGATAATAGAATATGGTTTTATTTGACTGGAAAATCCTATATAAGCTGGACCGTAGATTGAAGACTGATGAATTACAGATTCAGGACCAATGTAGATGCCTCCATCAGTTACATCAAGGATAGTCCCTTCATCAATTTTTGAAGTTTTATCCACATATACAGGATTTTTACCAATAACTTTTACTCCACTTGCAACTTTATTTTTGATTCTAAGTTGATGGTATAGTACGTCCCTGAGTTGGAAGATAAAATCCCATGGCCAACTGTATAGGGTACCACAATTATCTAGTTTATTGATCTCAATTATTTCTGTACTTAACTTGTTAGCTCTGATTTCTTTATCATGAACTATCGATTCATATAGATATTCAAAGCTGGATTTTTTTAGTCTACCCATTAGTATCTTACCTCTAAAAGAGATCAAAAATTCTTTTTTCTCATCCCATTTTTTTAAGAATGATTTATGAGGAATGAATAATGAATTTATAATGATATCATCATTGTTGTATTCAAATTTATTTACGTTGCAATTTGGATGTCTTTGATTAGTTACTTTTTCTAAATATTGCCGTGTTAGAAATTTTGCTGATTTCATATTGAAATGTTCAAATGTTGTTAACGATCCAATTTTAATGTCAAACAAAGATCTTGTATAACTTAGTGGTACAAAATTTTTCCAACTAGTATCTTCAAAGAAAACGATACCCATGACTTAGATTTTTCCCAGTCGCTCTACATATTTTTTGTAGGTTTGAAGATAAGATTTTTTATCTCCGATATCAATAAATCCTGATTCTATTTTATATCCGTTTACAACCTTTTTCATATCAAGAGCTTTTCTTACTGCATCATCCATTCCATACCCGTTTGAGGCTGGTATCAAATCAATAAATTCCGGTTCCATGACATAGCATCCTACATTTATTAATCCTTTTATCTCAGGCTTTTCATCCCATGCAGTAACTCTACTGTTCCCATTTACATCTATGAAACCGTACTTTAGTCTTGTTTTATACGATAATAAGGCCATTGATATAAATGCTCCAAGTCTATCGTGTTCATTTATCATTTCCGTAAGAGGGAACTCATAGATGGAGTCTCCATATACACACACAAATCTATCATCGATAAACCTCTTAGCCGTCAATAGCTGTCCCGCGGTAGCTAGAGGTCTATCAGACCTCGCATATTCTATCCTTATACCAAACCTGCTTCCGTCCTCAAAATAGTCTTCTATTGTTCTATGTAGGTAGCTTACACAAATTATAATATCATCAATATTATTGTCATCATTCTTCAACCACTCAATAATATGTTCCAATAGTGGTTTATTTCCGAGAGGCAACATAGGTTTGGGAATGAAAAAAGTATATGGCTGAAGACGGGTTCCGAGACCGCCAGCTAAAATTATTGCCTTCATTTAAAATTACTGTTAGATTGAACTATAATATAAGGTAAAAACTATTCAAAATTTCATGTTGTCGAGTATACTTTTTACTTTGTCCACTACTTCTTGTGGATTTTGTCCAAAGATTATTATCATTGGTTCTTTTCCCATATCGCCTGTATGATATATGATATCTGCATCTGGTTTTTTTGATAGTGCTGTGCTAACTCCCCACGAAATTGACCTACCTTCTCTGTTTTTTATCGTCTTTGGTTCCCATTTTCTTTCATAATGAGTTACCCTAAAAAGTCTGTTACACTTGTCCAATATTCTTTTCTCATTTTTTATGTTAAGGGCAGATCTAACGAGTTGATTGGTTTTCATATATTCAAGAATTGAGGATGCTACATGCCTTGAAGCACCAAATTTTATGCCTGATGTTGGGACACTCCTGTCTCCTGCCTTCACTATTCGCCCATTGATGCCAGCCACATCGTCAATGTTATTAGCATTGGGAATGGCATAAACAATATTTGATTGACTTTCTGGAATAAGCTTCTCAAAATTCTTGGTACTTATTAACTGGTCAACGGCGTTAGCTAACTCATCTATGACCTTATATCTGCAAGATTCTTCATACATTAATGAAATCGGGTTGTTAACTGGAATCCCCTTTCCGATTCTTACAGTATTGACAATTGAATTATGAACATATTTGTTTGCCATAAAGCAGGCCATCACCATAGGAAATTTCATTGCCAGAAAGGCGGTTAGCGCAGCAGAAAAATTACAGCCACTTCCATGCATTTCAACTATTTTCATCCTTGGATTTTTTATGAGAGCAAATTTCCCCCGTTCATTCAAGATTGTGTCAACAATCACCTTATCGTTATTTTTAAAATGTCCACCCTTCACTACCACATTTTTTGCTCCTAGTTTTTGTATTTTCAAAGCTGTTTTCTTAATATCATTTTGATTTTTTATCTTGATTCCGGATAGTTTTTCTGCTTCATGTATGTTGGGTGTAACTACATCACAAAATGGGAGTAGTTTAATTTTAAAATCAGATAGAAATTCCTGTTCAAGTAATCGGGCTCCAGTTCCCGCAGAGATGATTGGATCAAGCACAATTGGGATTTTCGAATTTTTTAGGATATCACTTACAGCAGTAATAATCTCATTGTTGTAGACCATCCCAATCTTTATTGCATGAATTGGGATATCAGACAATACTGACATTATCTGTTTTTTGATGATATCAGCGCTGAGCGGAAATATGTGATCTACGTTTGTTGTATTTTGTGCAGTTATCGCTGTTATGACTGTACATGAGTAGATTCCCAAAGCAGACATAGTTTTCATGTCCGCTTGAATGCCAGCACCACCACTGGAATCACTCCCAGCTATTGTCAATGCAGCCTGTACCAACACTAGAAATATGTTAAA
>JBKPGB010000087.1:0-5476 GCA_046729135.1 Thermoproteota archaeon
GAAGTATCCTTTGAGTTAACAGACGATGAATTGATTGAGTTATCAACGTTGTTGAAAGAAAATGAAAAGACTGTGGAGATCAATGCGAAATATCGCCGACCTCCAATGAAATGGTTACGAATATTTAAAGAAAATGATGTAGATCTTCATTTAGGAAGTGATGCTCACAGGTTAATTGAAATAGGTAACTTTAACGCTATCACCGATTTAATAGAATTCATTAATAATTAAAATTCGTTTAACAAAAGATATCAATCCCAATATAGGGTTTTCATTCATTAATAACTTGATGCACAACAATTATCAATAATAGTGCCCAAATAAGTATCAAAATTTTTAACAATACGATTGATGGTAATTAGCAAAAATCTAGGATTGAAGTAGTATTATGATTTGATTGCTGTCACTCAATTATATTTCGATCCACTTCTTTTCTATATTAAAAATAAACAACAATCTTTAAATTATATAAATATGATATAGAAGAGAGATTTTTCATTTATATGACAAAGATAGTGATTATTGACGCACAAGTTGCTGGAATTTCCGGTGACATGCTGTTAAGCAGTCTAATTGACCTTGGCGCAAATAAAAAAAAAGTTATTGATTCTATTTACACTTGCCAAAGTTATTTTAAAGGATCCAAAATACAAGATGTTAATTTTGTAAAGACAAGTTCTTACGGGATCTCGTGTACTAAATTACAATTTGATTACACGGATTCGTCAAATTCACGATTAGGAATTGTGGTATATAGAGCAGTCGCTGCATGTTGTGATTCACTAAATCTATCCACTATCGCAAAATCATTTGCTCTTAATTCACTCAAAAGGATTATTTTAGCAGAATCAAAAATACATCGAAGATCCTTCGGCAATGTCCGATTGCATGAGGTATCTACCGTAGACACTGCCGCAGACTTGATTGGCACCGCTGTTGCCTTAGAAGATCTAGATCTTCTTTCAAAAAAATTCTATACTACTGATGTAGCCGTTGGTAACGGACTGTTAAAATTTTCTCATGGAATTGTTCCCAATCCGAGCAATGCAATTTTGGAAATTTTCAGGAATAGACAAATACTACTGGTACCAGGAAACCTTGATGGTGAGCTTACTACGCCTACTGGTGCAGCTATGTTGGTCAATTTAGCATCTGAACACATTCATCAGTACCCTCCAATCATACCTGAAAAAATAGGAAATGGTGGCGGTCAAAAAGAGGGAATAAATGTTGCCAATATACTTAGAGTAGTCATCGCAGAATCAAAATTAAAATTGGACTATACTTTTGAAAGTATCTATGAGCTTGAAACTAATGTAGATGATGCAACTGGAGAGATGATAGGAAACATGATAGATGTCCTTTATGCAAATAATGCAAAAGATGTTACTGTATTACATGGTTTATCTAAAAAAAATAGGCCTTCATTTGTAGTTAAAGTCCTGACAGATAAAATATCTAGAGATTCACTGATTCAAATTCTCTTAAATGAAACAGGTTCATTGGGATGCAGAATTAATGAGGTTAACAGGGTAACAACTTCTAGATCTTTCATAACTCTACCGATAACAATAGAGCGTCAAAAATATGATATCAAGGTAAAGATTTCTAGGGATAGTGACGGAGTAATTAAAACGATAAAGCCAGAGTACGATGACCTCAAAAATATTTCGAGGAAACTAAATATTCCATACAAGAAAGTTTTTGACATTTCATATTATGAGTTAATGAAGAAATATAGTTGATGATTAATTTGGAAGATAAAGTTTTTCAAAGATTAATTTCATGGTTTCAGAATAAAAATCAAAAAGCAATAGTTGCATTATCCGGAGGTGTGGATAGTGCTGTTGTAGCACTTGCTGCAAAGAAAGCATTAGACAAAAAGGCAGTTGCTGTTACTGCAGACTATAATACTCTTTCTGGTGACGAGTTAAAGTCTGCAAGAAAAATTGCAAAGGAATTAGACATTGATCATAGGATAGTAAGATACAATGAATTGGACAATGAAGAATTTGTTAAAAATGATTCATTGAGATGTTATCATTGTAGGACTGAATTGGCATCATTTTTATTGCTGGAGGCAGAAAAAATGGATGTATCATTGGTAGTCGATGGTACAAATATTGATGATTTGGAGGATTATCGTCCAGGAATCAAGGCCATGAGAGAAAACGGTGTCAAGAGTCCACTTGTAGAACTTGGAATTGGTAAACAAAATATCAGGAGTATTGCTAAATCAAATAATTTATCGGTATTTGATAAACCGTCAAATTCATGCTTGGCCTCAAGGATACCCCATGGAATCCCCGTAACATTTGAAAAACTGAAAAGAATAGAAGCAGCAGAAATCTTAGTCAAATCCGTTTTCAATGTCCGGCAAGTAAGGGTAAGGGATCATCAAGACACTGCAAGAATCGAAGTCGGGAGGGAAGAATTCAAAGAGATGTTTGACACAGATAAACTTTTAACGATCGATTCAAAATTAAAAAACCTCGGATTCAAGTACGTTGCCTTAGATTTATCAGGTTACAAGAGCAGAGACAATATCAATATCAATACTACTTCTAGCAACAAATCTATTTAAGTGTGTCAAGCCAGCCAGTACAAATTGAAAATCTGTTGCGGCACGATAGAAAGATTAACATTGAACAAATTACAATCAAAGACATGGCAAAACTAAAAGAAGGAGAGGTTGCTCCTGATTTTGATTTACCCGATATTGACATGAACATGCATAAACTTAGAGATTTTAGAGGTAAGAACACATTACTGGCTTTCTTTCCGGCTGCAGAATCTCCAGTATGCACTGCTGAAATGTGCGTTTTCAGGGACTCCATGAACGAATTTGAAAATAACAATACTGCAGTAGTGGGCATTTCAGTCGATGGTCCATTCGCAAATAAGATATTCAAAGTCAATAGACACCTGAATTTTCCGCTTTTGAGCGATTACAGGAAAGGAACAATTAGTGACTATGGTATAGTAATGAAAGATCTTGGCCCTTTGAAGGACTACAATGCTGCAAAAAGATCCGTCTTCCTTTTAGACAAAAATGGAATAATTAAATATATTTGGATATCAGATAATCCACTCGTTGAACCAAACTACGATGAAATTAGAAATAAATTAAAAGAAATCAACAGCTGATAGGCAGATTATCAGGAAAGTATCCTCGTGGGCTTTAGTCTCTTATTCTATCAGTGCGACAACATCGTTTCTTGAAACTGTATCTCCTACATTTACTTTTATATCTCTAATCTGGCCGTCTTTGTGGGCCTTCACAGCAACTTGCATTTTCATAGATTCAAGTACAATAATTGAATCTCCTTTATTTATTTGGTCGCCTGCCCTTAAAATTATGGAAACAACTCGACCTGGAATTTGACTCAAGAGTTTGTTTTCTCCAATTGAAGAACCACCTAGAACCATAGATTTTTCCAAAATTTCAGTCAATTTCGAATGTTTCTTGAGGATGATTTGATCTCCATTCATTAACATTTTAATGTGCGAACTATCAAATTCTAGTATTTTAGCGGTTTTATACGAATTGTCTAAAATAAATTCCATTATACTGTTTTGGAGACCGATTATCTTGATGGAATGTTCTTTACCATTTATAGTAGCAATAATTTTACCATTACCACTAGATTCTGAAATTGAACCTGTAAGAATGTTATCTAAATTATTAATTTTGAATTCCATTTTTAATATTTCCTGATCTTACCCAGTTAGATAATGATAGTTCCTTTGAAGAATTGCCGGCAGTATTTTGTGCCTTCAAAAATTCAGAGTATAGCAAGGCAGCAGCAATAGAAGCATCAGATGCCTTTAGGCTTTTCGCCTTTAATTGAGTCCGCATTAAATTTAACAAATCATATTTTTCCAAGTAATCTGTGGAGATATTTCCTTCAATAAAGTTCTTCTCATTCATTATGGTTCGATATAATGGAATAGTTGTGCTTATTCCTTCTATCATAAATTCGTCCAAAGCATTGGACATTCTGACCCTAGCTTCATTGAAATCTTGTCCCCACGTTATCAATTTTGCGACCAGTGAATCATAATATCCTGATACATTACATCTTGGATACAAATAGGTATCTACTCTAACGCCAGGACCATATGGCAGATTACAATCTGGGACAAGTCCAACCGAAGGAACAAAATCATGGAGTGGATCTTCGGCATTTATTCTACATTCTATTGCTGAACCATTAAAAGTGAGATCTGATTGTTTAAAAGGAATGTCTTCTCCACACGCAATTCTAATCTGCAATTTGACAAGATCAATACCCGTAATTAATTCTGTGACCGGGTGCTCTACCTGAAGACGAGAATTAACCTCGATAAAATAAAAGTTGCCCTTTTCATCTCTTAGAAATTCGGCAGTTCCTGCGTTGAGATAATCCACGGACTCTGCGGCTCTAACTGCTATTTCCCCTATTTTTGATCTAGTTTTTTTATCAACGACTGAAGATGGAGAAAATTCGATAAGCTTTTGATGACGCCTTTGTATAGAGCATTCCCGTTCAAATAGGTGTCTACCGTTTCCACTGGAATCCCTTGCAAGTTGGAACTCTATGTGTCTGATTCCTTGAAGAAACTTTTCAACGTACAGTCCAGATTTACCAAATGCCGCTCTCGATTCGGCGGACGCTATTTCAAATTCTTCTCTGAGCTTCTTTTCGTTGTCTGCAAACCGAATTCCTCTTCCACCACCACCGTAAGCTGATTTAAGTAGTACAGGATACCCAGCCTCTTCAGCAATTTCGACTGCCTTATCTACCTCTTCTAAGATATCATCACTTCCTGGTATTGTTGGCACATCAGCCTTTTTCATTATTTCTTTACATTTCATTTTATCGCCCGTTAATGCCATGGCATCACTGGTCGGACCAATAAAGATGATCCCCTTTTCTTCACATTTTGCTGCAAAGGTTTCATTTTCAGACAAAAATCCATAGCCCGGATGGATTGCTTCAGCGCCTGCACTTTCAGCAATTTCAATTATCTTATCTATGTTAAGGTAGCTTTTGGTTGGTGCCGGAGGACCAAGATAGTAGGCTTTATCAGCACTCTTTACATGCTTTGATCGTAAATCTTCGTCAGAATACAGTGCAATAGATTTTATTTCCAATTCCTTGCATGCCCTAATTACCCTGAGGGCTATCTCGCCTCTGTTTGCAATTAATACACTTGATATTAATTTCCCCATTCTAAATCTCCTCTAAAGATTAATGTTACCATGCTTCCTTAATGGTCTTGACTCTCTCTTGTTCTGCAATACATTTAGAGCCTTTGCTATCATTATTCTAGTTTCAATAGGATCAATAACAAGATCGATTATTCCCTTCTCCGCAGCAATGTATGGATTTGCAAATTTCTCACGATATTCCTTTGCTAGTTTTTTCTTGATTTCTACCGGATTTTTAGAATTCTTGAGATCTTTTCTGTGTACAATGGTTATGGCAGCCTC
>JBKPGB010000088.1:0-1490 GCA_046729135.1 Thermoproteota archaeon
ATGCAATTTACTATGCCATTTGATTGGAATGTTACAAGATTAGAGAAGAACAAGATAATGGTACATCAAGAAGTCTCCGTTCCTAAACCGTCTGAGCTTATAGCTAAATCTTATACTGGAACCATAAATGGCATGGACGTCACAAAGAATCTAATGGTAGATCCTACCAATAGCACAAAAGACGTAGTCCACTTTATGATACCAAAACCGGTCGTTATGCATATTGCACAAGAAGTTAACAAAAGCGGACAGGCAGCAGATAGATTAATGAAGTTTACACTTGCACCGTCGGCAACTATCCCTTCAACAACAGTGAGTGGTAGCCGTACCTAGGATGAGTGGAATACAATAATATTATTGTTCTATCTGGCTAATGAAATATGATGTTCTTCCCCTATCATAAAGCTATCCATCCTGCTGCAGAGGAATATCGTCTAAAGCGCCGAACCCTGGCTATTATTGTTATGTCAAGGCTTTGGCTGAGTGAGCAGAATAATTAATATCAGGATTTGGAATGTTGGAGTTCATAATGATATCATATACCTCAGACTCCATGGGACTAAGAATTGGTATACCGATATATATTCGGAGAAAGAGCTTGACAAGCTGTTACTGCAGATCAAGAAAGATCAAGAAAGCTGAAGTAAGTAAAAAGGCAATCTTTTTGAATAATGACCATGGCATGCTTTCAAATGGAATGTATTTGTTAAACGAAATCCAGAAAAATGGAAAGTAGATTACATCATGATAGATTTATATTATCATGATAGAGTCTGATTTGGAAACTAAAGAATTACAGTTTGAGCGAAGGTAAGATACCCCATCTTCAAAGTCGTCCTTAGTCTAACGGTTTATATTTGTTGTATTTCTCAATGTTTGATTTTGGTCATCGTTATCGCAGAGATATAATTGGGTTCAGTAGTATAATAAACTAGAAACACTAATGTAATTGAGGTTGTACGAATAGACTATAATATATAATAATAAATAAAAAAATGTCATGTATATTCGCCCGATGACGTAAATGATATCTCCCGAAGTCAGCTGCACTGGAAGACGGTTTATCCAGAAATCTATGTGTGTGGAGATGTATCTTGGCTTTCCCGACCACTACACTCGAGGCAAAACATGCTGGCAGAGGCGCTCCATCTGGGCCTCTTCGTCGAAGACAGGGTTTAACAGAACATAGTTCACGCCAGCGTCTCTAAGGCGGACAATTTGGTCTGCAATCTGCTGTGGCGATCCCCATACCGCGACTTGATCTGCCATTTCTGGCTTTTGGTAAATGACACCGAACCACTCCCGCAGGCGGGATAGATTGTCTCCCAGGGCCAAATACAGCCGCTTTGCTTTCGGAAAGTCGGCGGGCAGCTGTTTGATATCTTCCAAAAAAACGTCCATCGGCGTCGAGCCCGCGCCGATGTAGCCGTCTCCTAGCTCCACCGCACGGAGCAGCGCGGCCTCGGCATGTCCGCCGAGCCAGATTGGGG
>JBKPGB010000089.1:0-26158 GCA_046729135.1 Thermoproteota archaeon
GGACTGTATATTGTAGACTGATAAAAAACGCGGAAGGTGCAACAGTTTCGTGGACATTTATTAGACCAGAAGTACTATCCAAAGAAGAATTTGAAAGTCAGCTTTTAAATTTTGAAATAGAAATGCAAGGATGGAAGAAAGCGCTAGAGGTCTAATATGATATTTTTCAATGAAATAGACTTTGTATTATTTTAGAAATAAAATAGATTAAGAAAACTTTAAAGCTTCGCAGTTGGTTCCTATATCAGAACCTATTTTTGGAACCGATATCGTAACTTATCCCTTCCGGCCCATACCGATATTAGTGCTTTTATGTGGGTTTTGCGAATACTTTGGTGTAAACAAATTTGAAAAATACAAAAATCACGGAAGACTCGGAAGTTGAACCGTGGACTATGTTTCTCAATGCCATGAGATCTCCTATGACAAGAGATAGATACCAGACAAGAGTAGAAAAATAGTATGATACTTTTAGTATAGTTTATAACTGTGCTCCAGATATTTCCCTCTTTTCAATTCGCTCTCGTTCTCTTTGAATGTAAATAAACTTCAAAATATTACTTAATGCGCAATCAGGCGCAATCAGTATCTTTTTTCCCTTTTTTTGCAAAGTTCCTACCTTGCTATTTTGGTAAATAAAAAATCATGAAATAACAAAATTCAGTCCAACATTACATTAATTGAGAATAGAAGACACAAATGGGGCTTTTGTGAATTAGTGTAGACTTATACTAACAAGTGAAAAGCCGTTATATCTTTTTAGATAGATCTAGTCATCAGATTTCGTTTGATTCTCTTTCCAACACAAACTCTTTTTTAAAAAATACCGGTCTTGAATGACGATACCATATAAAATTCATTTAAGGGCAAACGATACATATGCAGTAATTATATAGCTACTTTGATTAAACGGGATGTATTGACCTTAGGTCTTCGGTAACATAAGCTGTATTGATAATTGCATCGATGTCACAATAATTCAAGATCCGTGACATATCATCATTACAATGATTTCACGGGATTGGCTAAGATTGAAAAGGAATATCGTCTGAAATAACCAAAATTTCTTCGTCTTCTTCAGGATCAAGCATGCTGGGCATCGTATCTTGTATTTCTGCGTCAATCATTTCATGCGAAGCTACATCATCTGCAATAGTTAAAATTGACTCGCCCTTCTTTTTGTGCGGTTTTTTAAGCTTTCTCTGAAAAGGGATATCATCTGTTATAGTTAAGATTTCCTCTCCTTTTTCTTCATCTGGTTCCAGCAACACGGGTACGCTTTCTTCATTATCTTGCATTACATAAGGGAAAGCATCATTAGCAAAAGTCTCAATGACTTCGCCATTTTGTTTATCGGGTTTTTGTAGCATTTCCTGTATCTTTTTTGCATTTTCTGCCTGCCATTTTTCATATTCTTCCTGTTTTTTCTTTAGTGCAGAGTCGTCTTCATATACTGCCCTCCTGCCGTTTTTGTCATTTAGGATTAAAACATCTCCATACAGGCCAAGGTGAGGAAATGATGCAGTCTTTATTCCCATGTCTATCTGTACATCCTGGATTGCCTTTGCATATTTTTCCATTTTATCTATATCATTATCTGTTCCTATTGCCCTACGATAAGCATACCATAATTTCCTGAGAACGTTAAAACACTGACTTATAGAATAACCAGAAGGGCAAATTAGCTCTTGTTGCTCTTTTCTATTATATAGGTCCAAAAATCCAAATCTGGTGGAATAGATAGATAATTTTTCCGATCCTCTTTTCTGTGGTTTATATGGTTTATTAGATTTTATCCACTTCTTAATCTTTTTTCTGTGCACACCTATGTCGCCATGTTTATTCTTGACATATTTTTGATTGACTGTATAGATCCGCAAGGGCATTTTATTGCTCTTAAAATAGGATTATCGTTCATTTATAGCTTAATAGTATTCTAAACACCAAGTCAGTAGAACCCAAGTACAGTACATGAAGGGTTCGAATCCAGATGATAAGACGTGAATCCTTTTGTTATCTTACACAGTTAACGAGGCTCCTTAAACCTTTTGCATATCTTTTCCTTACTGAGTACAATATATTAAATTTAGAATACAGACATAATTCAGAATTTTAATAAATAATTTCCTGAGCTTGAGAAATTCAGCAAAACTGTCAAGTAACCAAATCCTATTCCTGTAAATGAAGAGAATATAAAACGATATCTGAGCTAGTTCTCTGCAATAAGAGCTCGAACTCCTAAGATTGGTTACTTCTGTGCTTTTTAAGGATGTTATTACGGATGAGGCCCGTTGACTGTCATTAGCAAGTCGGGCAATCTTAATTACATCTCTGATGTCTCTTGAATCAAGTTCATGCCAAACCTTTTCAGCAACTAATCTAGCAGTGAACTCATTTACATCCTCTTTTCTGATTCTAAATAGTGCTATTTCTGTAAATTCCTCAAAAGTATATTCTGGTACATCCAATATCGCAAATCTTGATAAAAGAGGCTCAATTATTTTTTTACAGGAATTAGCCGTTGCAAAGACCCATGAAGTCAATTCAGTTTGTCTTGTCTTGTTGATTTTAGTTTCAGAAATTATTCCAGTTTCCATCAAATTTAACAAAGATGTCTGGTCTGTTGTACTCATTTTTTCTAGCTCATCTATCAATAGAAATTTAGGTCTTTTTTCAAATAACTGGTTTACTAGGCCTGCTTTCGTCGTGTTACTTCCAACTATAAAGCAAGAATCTTTATTATGTTTCAATATTTCTGTCAGGAACATGGTTTTGGCTGAGCCGGGAGAACCTATTAGTAACAGTTGAACCGGTCTTTTGGAATGTATTGCCTTTACAAAAATTTGTTTGATATCATTATGGCCCACGATTTCTTCAAATCTATGTGGTCTATTAACATGCAAAACTTCCTTCCACAATCCAATCAAACTATCTTTTAAGAAATCATTCATATTTTTTTAGCTCTGTAATTATCCCTTCATCAGGCCAATTGCAAGTCCAGCTGAAAGACCGCCTGCTAGTGGGATTCCTAAAGTTGCCATGTCACCAGTTTGAGTCATCTTATCAAAATAGGAAGCGACTGAATTAAAAATAAAAGTTGACGAAGCTCCTATTTTATCAACATCTACTGAAATTACCTGCTGTTGTTGAAGATATAACAGTAAAGCAACTATGCCACCTGCGACAAACATCATTATTTTGATTATCTTCTTAACGAAAAAACCGATGAGAACACCAATAAAGAAACCACCACCAATTGACGTGACTGTTGGAATTAGACCTTCAGTATTCATAATATGTCATTCCATGAGTCCTTGAATAAGGATATCCATTACATATCTGTTGGATATCGCCATATTAAAGTATATCTATTGGATATTCAACAGATATGGAAATTAGACTAAAACTTCGTAAAATTGGCAACAGCTTTATGGTTGCTATACCTTCCCAGGTGGTAGATGATTTAAAGTTGAAAATAGGTGATGATATGCTTCTCGATGTAAAAGATTCAAGGATATTGATTAGAAAGGGGTGATTCTAGAATACAGAAATTTATTCTATCGCCGATTTTTTCTTTATACTGCTAGAAAATTCCATCCATCAAATGAAGGATTAACAAGAAACATACAACCTACTAATACTAAATCCTCTGGACCTAATTTCCTAACTTCAGTAACAATTCTCGATTCTGATATTAATATAGACTGCATGATAATCGTGACATAAATCTAGTAATGCTTCGACATGGAGATAGGGTTAACGTTGATTATGATTCAAACCTGTGATTTCAAAAAAAATTTTAAATTTATTTATTTTATTTGATAAACTTTTTGAGTTTATCAGCGATTGGGATAATAAACCTTGGAAATTAGTTTATGGTAACACCCGTTGCACACATAAATATCCAGGAACGGATTAGGCGAGTCTACGTTTTCTTTACAACAGGTACATTTCATTTTATTTTGTTACATAAATGAACAGGTTGCTCATATAAAAGCGTTTTATAAATCTGTATGAAATAATCTTCCATGCTAATTTTCTATACGAAATAACAATCCTATAGGTAGTAAAGGGTCGCGCTTTGCCGGGTTAATAAATCCAGCTCGCAAATCACAACATCAAGGGTGTAATCTAACTCGATTTTGAGTTTTCAGCCTCTTGTTTGCCTTCGAAAGTTAGAAGTATTTTGGTTGTTCCAATTTTTTTTATCAGCCCCATGTTATGAAGATCATCGACAAAGTCGTCTGTCTGCCTATTGGATATGCCGACTTCTCCTCCTACCTTGTATCTATCAAAGATCTTGTACTCACCACCCGACATATCGTACAATTTCCTCAAAAATTCGTCAGACATGCTTTGTACCCTTGAATGAGAGGTATAATATTTTTTTGCGTAAATCAATCATGCAAATCAAGACACCTGTTTTTAAATTTCTAAATTGGTGTCGTTCTCCACCACGGTATGCCCTGCACACCAATAGAAATCAAATCTATTATGACAACTGTCACATTTAATTTGATCTTTCATGTTATGATCTTGGTAACCTTCATTATCATTACAGAGTTGATAGACAACTTCTTTATATTTTGCAACGGGTACGGTAACGGCATTAGAGTAATTGCATTGTGGGCAAGCGATATGAAAATCTGGCGAATTGGTCATTCTCTCTCTTCCGGACGCTTAGGCTACACGGTCAGAATACCTAAACATACTTTACAGCCCGGGCATGAGCATATTGCGTAGCGAAATTGATTTCCGTTGTCCTCTTGTCCAATGTGAAATTCCATTTGTGGATCGGAAATTTCTTTTTTACAATCTGGACACTTGACCATACTTTTTATATTGACGTCTTCCCTTTAAAATATCTAACTCAGTTAATATATGAATTTAGGATTTCTAAGTGAAGTTAACTACGCTGGAGATCTGGTTATTTAATTTAATTCGAATCGCTTGAGAGAATCTCAATCCATCAAGGAGGTCATCGAGTAGATCTCTCCTGAAAGAAAAAACGGAATTTTTTACGTAAGAGGAACAGTTGATGTTAAAGGTTCAAATCTTTTTGCACGCTCGCCAGAATTTTGGTATAAAGTAAGAGGGAAGACCCACCAATAGTAATAGAGACGTTGCTGGCATCATAATACCCTGACATTTTATACTATTCAAAAATATATGCTTTTAATCCTAATCTTAATGAATCTAGTAAATCATCATAACTTCATTGTTGTACATTTTGAGTACTAGATGCTTAGCTTATTCTCCTTTTCCAACCTTTTCGAAAGAAGTAGACAGGAAACCTCTATTCACCAACTTAACGAATACAGGTTTTTCGTTCCTAAGAATATCCAAAACACTTTGGAACATGGAAGATGGAAGATGCATTCGGATTATGTTATCAGCATGCAAGATGTCGTTTTCAAAAACCATTGCGGGATCCTTGAGTCTCAAAAATGTAAGTTGCTTATAACCCTATGGAATTGATATGCAGTCAAAAGTGCATAACCCATGAACCATATTCTATGTGTCATTCTCTCGTTAGTCCACACATTATTGAACTCGCAAGAAGTAAGTATGTCAATCTAGAAGCTAATTATTTTTACCTATTAACTCATAAACATATTTAACATGTTCATAAGTTTTCAATTTCTTATCTTCTGGTATTTTTATTTTTTTAGTTCTAAATGTATTGTTAGTTTTCCTTCTTAATCCATCATTCAACTCTTTTGAAATGATAATTTGATCATTATCAGCGAATCCCTCAAGTCTACTACAGAAATTAACATCATCTCCAATAGCAGTAATCTGACTTCGAAGAGGAGAATACCAATATCCAAATAGAACTTGACCAATATGCATAGCACATTTCAAATTTATGTTGGTAGTGGGTTTGTAATCATAATGAGAATATAAAATTTTCAAATGTTTTTCCTTAATTTTTATGAAATTTGTCTTTAACTCTAAAGCAGCATCCATTGCTTTTGAATGAACTATATCAAATTCTTTATCTTGGTAACCGAAATAAGCAAAAATTCCATCACCTATGAATTTATCCAATATTCCATTATTTTTTTCTATTACCCTTGTTGCTTCATTAAAATAATCTCTTAACAAGTATTCTAGTTCATGAAATATAGCACCTTGTTTTTTCATTCGTTTTATCAATAATGCTTTTAATTCTTTAACTAAGCCTGAAAATTTACTTATATCCCAAAATACAATAATGAAATTATTGATGTTGACTCCATCTAACTTTAATTCTTTAATATGTTTGAATATGAATGGATCAAAATGTATACCTAGTTGTTCCTTAGAATAAGGATCATTATCTGTAATATTCTGATTTGCCATACACACATCAACTATCTATTTCCATCAAGATAGATTGACAGGTCGGGAATCTTGATATTATATCTCTTATGAAGATATCTTAATCTTTTAGTATTGCTCATACTATTATAGTCTTCAGTAAAGATAGTAATACTATTAACTTCTCTTCTATGGATTTTACATACATAATCTATTCGTTCATAATTATAATTAAACTTGATTTCTCACACTTCTCCAGAGTTTAGATAAAGTCTTTCATCTAATAATTCAATATTTGTGGGGTCAGGATCAATTTTAATAAAGTAGAGATGGTGAGATTCATTATCCGTATTAATCCATGTAATTGAATCTCCTTTTTGAATTTTGAGGGTTTGCGGGATATAATTTCTAATAGATTCAGCACGTAGATATTGTGGAATGATTACCTGATGTTTCATTAGTATTATGTAATTATATCAAAAGGGATATTTAATAAAGTAAATTATTATTAGGAGCTGGTTATTTTCTATCACTAGAGTAATAAAGCAGAATAAATAAGTAAGAATAATTTACTTCCATAAACTGAAATAACTGACATTAACTGACACTTTTGAATAAAGCTATATTGTTTTCATATTGAAGTTCCAATAAAATGATTGAATATTTGTCAATTATCGCTTTAACTTGGACTTATGAATTAATATCGGCTTCTGCTGCTTATTGGCTGATCATAGATTGATAATAACGAAGATTTCTATTACGGTTTTTGTACTTTCCGCCATTGTTGTCATTGTTCCTTGTTTTTATAATCAGGCAAATGCCCAGCAGACTTTCAAAGAGCGTGACTTTCTACAGACTGAAAGCAAGCCATCTGTTGCAGATCCTCATCTAGATGTTGAACTAGTAGTTGGTGGACTAGAGTTGCCTACAACTATGGCTTTCTTGGGACCAGAAGACTTTCTTGTTCTAGAAAAAGACAAAGGTACAGTAGTACGGGTGACAAACGGAATTATTTCAAATAAACCCTTGCTGGATGTAAACGTAGCAAATTCGGTTGAAAGAGGAATGTTAGGTGTCGCTGTTTCTAAGAATGCTTCCAGAACTTTTGTTTTTCTATACTATACTGAGATAAATGGCAAGGACTACGATGATCGAAAAGGATTACAACCCGAAGGAAATCGAATTTACAGATACGAACTTGTTGGTAACGAACTTGTAAATCCTATCCTTGTTTTGGATTTACCTGCTACGCCCGGTCCAAGGCATAACGGAGGCGCAATAGAGATAGGTCCGGACAATAATCTGTACGTACCCATAGGTGATGTTGACGCTTCTTTTAAAAAACCAATTATTCGGACAATGACTCAGAACTTTGGAGACGGATTAGTCGCGGACGGACGGAGTGGTATACTTAGAATCAATCAGGATGGCAAACCAGCCGAAGAAGGAATTTTGGGAAATTCAATGCCATTAAAATTATATTATGCGTACGGTACCAGGAACAGTTTTGGATTAGGTTTTGATCCTGTAACTAATAACTTGTGGGAAACAGAGAATGGACCAGTTCAGGGTGATGAAATAAATCTGGTATATCCTGGTTTTAACAGCGGATGGCATGAAATTTATGGTTTTTCTTATTCTCAACAAAAATTTGATAGAAATAAACTAGTAACGTTTGAAGGTAAAGGTGAATATAGTGAACCTAAACTAGTTTGGGGTAGGACTGCAGGACTGACATCCCTAATATTTCTAAATTCGGACAAATTGGGTACTCAATATAGAAATGATATGTTCGTAGGTGATGTCCATAATGGACGTATATATCATTTTAAATTAACTACCAATAGGACAGAACTTGTCCTTCCTAACTCACTTGCGTCAAAGTTCCTTACAAGTCTATTTGCACCAGGTGTAGATAAAATGTTATTTGGTCAGGGTTTTGGAGGAGTTACAGATCTTACAGTAGGTCCAGATGGTTACTTATATGTAGTATCTATTGGACAAGGGAAAATATTTCGAATATTACCTAAATAGAATCCAAGTAACCGATACTGGTACGAAGTAAAGTTCTTTATATAAAGAACTAGAAATTCTAAATACGACCTATCTGAAAAATCAGATTCATCCCTCCGACCCATCAAGAATATTCGCATTTGTAAAAAATTCAATAATTTCCGGTCGTCTAGATATACACGCACTTTATTGCATTACATTCAATTCTGAACGTCACCCCTTCCGAGCATTAAAAAGTAGATTTTAAAAAATAATGTAATTTTGCAATATTATTATCTCTTTATTGATAACTAACAGATAGTTTGTAATGATCTATCAGAGAAGCAGGAACACTTGTAGACATCAATACTAAATCGAAGAGAGCCTTTGCACCAGAACTTATGTTAGATGGATTAGTATGTGTAAACTGAGTGCCCACAACCGCATTATTGATATCATAAAAAGTCCCGGTTATTTGAATAAATTTAGCCGTGTTTGGAGTATCATTTTCAACCTCTCCCACAACATGAAAGTATCCGGCGCTGTCAGCATAGGAATTATGGCTCAGTATTGTGATTGAAGACTTATTTAGAAACGGTATTGAATTTCCCGTAGTTGAAATATTGACAATGTTGCTAGAATTCAAGAAAGAAGGTTTCTTTTCTTGTGACTGTGCTGTTACTTCCAGCAAGTTACCTGCTAGTGAAATTCCAGTCACTAGATAGATAATTACGACGGCGTGAATTGTCCTTACTTTCACATTCCGATCTAGTAAGGAGGTACGTTATATCTTTTTTAAAACCGCTCCTTCAGCGGTGAGAATAATAATAAGTGAATTGACTCATTCTATTTATGGGTTGGGAATCGATAATATAATTCACATCTTATTCATAACCTGATTAGTACTGTTCAGTTATCTGCAACCACTAGGAAACTTCAGTTGAAATTCATTCCCTCCTCCTGATGCAGTCAGATTGGCTGCCTGTCTATAGAAGTAAGTTCCATTTACTGTAAAGCAAGCTTTTCCTGCAGTCATTGCATTAGATATATCATTTTTAGTCTCATTTGTATGTGTAGTTTGTACGTTCTTAAGTGTAACAGTATCATTACTTATTATTGGAAATTCTGGTACCTCCGTCATGATGTCTATTAATGACTCGCCTCCAATATCACCGGATGATACTGTTTGATTGTTAACAAAAATGTTATAGTGAATTCCATTTAATAAAACAGTGTATGCTTGTGGATTATGTGCTGCAAAAATAATTTTGACACTAGCCAGATTTTGGCCTGTCTTGTTGACTATAATATCTTTTACGTTCAATTCGATTTCCTGTGTGCCTAAACCAGACGCACTTTGGAGGTTCATATTGTTACTCAGGACGGCAGTTGTGGTAAATGCTCTACCAGCGACAAAAATTACTACGATGAGTATAGTAAATGAGAGCCTAAATACACAAACTGGCAAACTCCGATTCATTAATAGATCCTCTACATACGTAGAAAATATACTTATATAACTTTGACTTACAAATCATAAGTCATTTCTATGGTAGTCGACACCTGAAAGGTATCGTGATGCATAAGCTATTTTAATACATAACTCGTAATACTTTTATCGAATTTAGATCTGGTAGTTATTACCTGCTCTGAGACCAGCCATTTTTTGTCTGACAGCTTTGACTGGATGTACCAGTATCGTCATTTATGTTTTTGGTACAAACGTCTAAATCGTCATATCAGTAAGATGGTTTTATTGCGTAGTAAATAATCAATTAGACTAATGTACCTCAAATATAATAAAGGATTGGCACTAATATATTGATATAATGTCTGAACCGGTAGTTGAAAATTGGGATAGAATTATACACAAAAATGTGCGATCCAAAGACTATGAAGACGTTGGAAATGTTTTCGCTGTTGCAGGAGATGAGGTCACCGTGATGGGTTCATGGAGTCGCGAATACAAAATACCAAAATCCTGCATTGAAGGATTTAATGGTAGCGAGGTATTCCTAAATATTTCATTTAATGAGTTACCTAATTATGAAGTGAAAGTCTGAATCAAATTCATTTGGAAAAGCCTGTAATCTATTTCCATTATAGTGTTTATGATTTTTTCTCGATTGAACTTGAAGCTATAATTTAGTATTACAGTGGCTGGTATCAATTTGCCAATTAATATATTTTCGTCTCAATTAGGTGAATGCACAAGTCTGGTATTTTTCTGAAATGTTCATGAAAATATGAGAACTAGTTCTCTACTACCAGCGATTCTTGTGATAGCTGCGGTGGCTGCACTCGTCATAGGATTTATACTTTCGGAGAATGGAATCGAATTAGAGAATTTCAACTATTTACCAAGTGACCAGTCGGGAGCAAAAAGTACTTCAAGTCAGAATCCCAAAACAAACAACAATTTTACTGCGGTAGTAGATAAGGGCGCAAATAATAGTGATTAATATCGATCGTAATTATGTTGTATAAAAAACGGAATGAAACAGTTAGAAACATGAAGCTGATGTAAAGTTACAATCATCATATTAAGATGGTACTTTTAGCTTTTGGTCCTACCGTAGAGTCTAGAAATAACAAATAGTTACTAGCTACTCCTATTTTGGATAAGCGTTCACCTCTTACAAACATTCACAATAATAGAACTAGCATTAATATTTTTATTATTATTTTGTTTTCCAGACAGGATCTTCTTTGTAACATTCAAATACATATAGGCAAATTTACTGGCTAGATTCATCCATGTATCAGGCATATATCTTCTTATACATTCTGTCAAGCTAGAAATATCTCTGACATAGTATCGTATTACATTGCCTTCCTTGAAACCCACAACAACACCTGAGCTAATGAGCTTTTTCATGTGCCAGTAAATCGTCGGTGTAGAGAAATGTTTAAAATTAGAGAGATCACTTTGTGTGGACCCAATATTTTCTATTAGATAAACTAAAATATCTCTAGTCGTTCCCTGTCTTAATAATGCTAAGATTAATTCATCCTGTCCACTATTTACTGACATTGGATAGTAGTGTCTGTGCTTACCAAGCTTCCTCGATTTAACATATCCTTTTTTTTCCAGGACCGACAGATGGTACTGAGTATCTCCCATCGCCAATCCGACATCTTTTAAAATTTTTCTCAAATAAGTACCAGGATTAAGCAAAATGTAATTGTAAATATCTCCTCTGTTCTCAGATATATCAGAAAAGATCTCGTCTTTTCCTTGGAATATTTGATTTGCCATTTCCGTAATACCATCAGAGTGGAAATATCAATGGGTAGTTGGTCTAATCGAGCAACTTATCCATAAAAATATACAAGGCTATATCAAAGAGACCTCCTTTCCTTAATATCTCCCTATCTTTGCTGTAAGCATAAAGGGCAGGGCTCGCTATTCTATCGACCTTGGCCTTTTCTCGTGTACCCCACTTTACGTGCTTCTCCATAGGTGGTCAATCTACATAAGTAGGAATTATACTATTAAATATTACTTAACAAAATTAATTAGGACAAAATGAGAATGTGTCCAGTGGTGTCTTATTAGGGATATGGTTTTGTAACTAAGTTACATTATCTTAATTCAATATAGTGTGCTAAATTAGTGTCCAACATCAATATATAATACCAATTTACAAAATTAATCATAACCAATGTCTAAAGCTAGGAATAAAGGGATGAGAGCTGGTGCAGTTTCATTATGGTTGATGTTACTTCTTTCAGAAAGGCCTATGTATGGATATGAGCTGATAAGAGAACTAGAAAAAAGATTTTCCGGATATTGGAAACCACAGACAGGAACAATCTATCCCGCTTTGGATAAGCTCCAATCAAACAAAATGGTTACCAGTAGAAGGGAATTCAGAGAAGACGGTCCGGATAGAAAGCATTATGCATTGACCGAGAAGGGTAGGAACGAAATTAAACAATCTATGGTGCACTGGATTAAAATGATGGAAGTATTGGAAAATTATCGTGAGACACATAAGGCGATTTACAGATACAAGAAGGTTGACGCTGATAAAAGAGAATTGGGAAAACTTCTGGTAGATCTTGGGAGATCATTACAGAACGACACAGTAGAAATTACAAAAATTCTTCCCTCGAAGGATAAACATCTAATAAAACCAGTTAACCCAATTGGTTTTAAATTCCTGTATGCGAAAGAAAACAATAAGCTTGAGCTACACTTGGAATTGCAGTGGATTTCGAAGAAGTAATTGCTATTTTTATTTCATTTGATTTTTAGTTTACAAATTGAATATAAGGCATCACAAACATAGAATTGTTTTCTCATGTGTTCGTAATCATCTTTTGAATTGATACTAAATCCAGTAGCAATGATTAATAGACCGATGCAGTTGAGTTCATGGCAGGTGTGACGATATGAGATCCGAGAACCGTGTCATGAATCAGATCCTCGACGCTTACAAACCACTGTGGTCGCTAAATCATGCCATGTCTCTAATGTCTTGGGATTTTGAGACTTATATGCCTAGGAAAGGAACGGAAGAAAGGGGAGTGGCCGATTCTCAACTGCACATACTGCATAAGGATCTTCTCCTAAACAAAGATTTTGTTGGTCTTGTTGAGTCAGCGAAGAAGCTAGATAACCTTACCGATTCGGAGAAGGGCATTCTACGAGTACTCAACAGGGAAATAACCAAGCAGATGAAGATACCCAAAGAGTTGACAGAAGCAGAATCTCTGGAGAGCATAAGGGGCAACATGGCATGGAGGACGGCAAGAGAAAAATCTGATTTCATGATGTATGCACCCCACTTGAAGAAAATGATAGAAATAAAGAAGCAAATCGCTGAGAAGATAGGTTATGAAAAGCATCAATATGATGCGCTTTTGGATTCGTTCGAGGAAGAGCTTACAGTAGATGACCTGGATAAAGTATTTGGTGGATTGACTCCGCGTATTCAGAAGATTCTGAAAAAGCTCGTAGATTTATGTAGCCCGTTTTGCAAGGAGAGCAAACTTGGAAAATCAAAGTATGATATCCAAAGAGTTGATGAGCTCAATCATGATATTTTGAATCTCTTGCAATACGACACGAAACGTTTCAGAATGGATGTATCTACTCATCCTTTCACTGAGACTATGGGCCTCAACGACGTCAGAATAACTACTCGGTATGAAGGGACTGATTTCAAAAAGTCGATATCTAGTACTATTCATGAAGCTGGTCATGCCCTGTATGATCTGCAGTGCGATAAGTCATTGTCTGTTACTCCTCTTGAGGGAGGATCTTCGCTTGCGCTCCATGAATCTCAGTCAAGGTTTTGGGAGAATATCGTGGGGAGAAGCCTGCCTTTTGTTCAATTGATAGCCCCCTTGATTAGAAAGCAAGTAAGTTTCGCAAACCAAGCAACAGATGACGAGATGTATCTGTATTTCAATAATGTCAAGGCTGATTATATACGAGTTGATGCCGACGAAGTTACTTACAATCTTCATATAGCATTAAGATATGAGATAGAGAAAAAAATATTTGGAGATGAGCTCAGCGTCTCTGAGATTCCTGAATTCTGGAACGATAGAATGGAGCACCTGCTTGGAGTGAGACCAACTAAGGATTCACAAGGAGTGCTTCAAGATACACATTGGAGCAGTGGCCTCTTTGGCTATTTCCCAACTTACACTTTGGGAAACTTGGTCTCAGCTATTGTTGCGTCGAAGATGCGCAAAGATCTGGAGGCTTACGAGGAAGACATCAAGAGGGGTAATTTCAAGCCTATCAGAGAATGGCTAAGATTAAAAATACATCAACATGGATCTGTTTATGCCCCCAAAGTGCTTCTTAATAATACCTTAAATGAAGGCTATAACCCGGATTACTTTGTTACCTACATAGAGACTAAATACCTTGGGTCATGAACCCTGGCATATTTTGATTAAAGCTATATTCTAACTCTTTAGATACTATTTTTTATGAATTCCTTTGCTAGAAGTGGAGTACTTCACAGATAGCCTTTAAAGCTTAGTCTCTACCTGGCATATAGGAACCTACTTTTAGCACTGATATCGTCATGCATCCCTTCCTGCCTCAACCAACCAATTACCATACTGCTATTTTCTGTTAAGGTCACAGCAAAATAGAACTTTAAGTGTGATAAATTCGATTGTTTGACTGTAGGAATTCGAAACGGTCGTTTTATTCTCTTCAGGATAGTTTGTTAAATTTTAGGGATTCTACTTCCATTGATAGATTCAGGTGGCAATTGATTCGGCATCGTAGTATTAAGACTAGATTTGTTTGTCTGGTTAGAATTTAGCGAACTTGAGTCGTTTGCGATGTTAGAATTAAGAGAACTTAATTCCTTTGTGATATTAGAATTTAGACTAGTTGATTCGTCTGTGATATTAGAATTTAGTATAGTGTCATTAGATGGAATATTCATTGTTGTATTACCTGTCTGACTTGAATTAGAATTTGTAGACATGATGGATGCTCCAGTCAAATCAGTGGTTACAGAAGAAATTGGTTCCCATGTACTCCTGGAAGGTAACTCTCCTAGTACATTGTAATTTGCTGGCTGTATGACCAGACCTGATGTTATAGTAGCGATGATTACCAGCACAATAGAGGAAAAATCGTACCTATTCACAGTATTATATTTTAGAACTAGTCGTATAAAAGTGCTAAGTCTACAAAAGAGATATAAAAATCAGCCTCATATCTTTACTTCTATATCTAAACAGCTGCTGATACAGCTTCTTCTTCTTTCTCTTCCTGTATCGTTTTCGTCATCTTCTTCTTACCCTGCTTTTTCTCTTCAATCTGTTTGGTCATTAACCTTTTTGCTATTTTTGGATTATTCTTCTCTAACCAATTTCCAAATGCTTCTTCCTCTTTTAAGTTCATCTCTAATGCTTTGATAGTCTTCTTATCTGCCTTAAGTAGCCGTAGAGCTTCAATTCCACCTCTGTACATGATAGCTTCAGCTCTTTCTACTATCAAATCGTTTAAAGATTCCCAAACTTCCCTTTCCTTATCTGAACTGCTGCTTTCAATCATCATCTTTAGTTTCTGTGGTGGTTCAGGTATGGGTAATGTACCTTTTTCAGATGTAGGCTCCATTCCCATTCCAAGTACTTTAATTCTCTCCGTTAGTCTTTCTTGTTGCTTTTTAGTTTGGTCAAGATGGTGAATTATCTTTTGTTTAACTTCTGGTACGATGCTTTCAGACAGTCTCTTCTCCAGTCTATCAACAGCTGCATTTTCAAAAGATAAAGCAAGGTTTAATCCAGCCACAGCTATGACATTTGCTGATGAGTAATTGTTATCATCTGATTGACGTGACATTTTATTCTAGTCATGTATTACAATGCAAGATTAATAAGAGTTCTATTGCATACAAGAGTAATAATACTTAGGCCAGATATATTAGAGGAAAAATATACTTTTCTGCGAATTCGCTGGATTATAGATATTCTTAAAAAGAAGTACCATAGAATTAATGACTTTCTATATCTTGATAGTGCATATAAAATTCTGCAACGCGGTACTTTGATTGGGAAAATGAGTAGTCACAGTTATACTAAAGCAATTAATCGAAATACGTAATATTGTCCTCCACTCTATCATTAACGTGATAAATAATGGTAATATTTTTGGCCAAGCCATATACGTAATTTCCAGAAATTCTATACTTTTCTTAATGCCTCTAATAGGACTCATCATATCGGTAACGACAGAGGCTGTTTTTGTTATAGGTCTCAATAATAACAATAATCCATATTATTTTCCCTTTATCAATTTACTCATCCTAGGTTTATTTTTTATAGCTTTTGCAATTATGTATGTTCAACTATTTATCACAAGAAGTATTATACTAAAAAAAAGACTCAGAATCAAGAATCCCAGTCATATAGAAATTTTAGTTCTCTTTATAATTTATTCAATTTATATGTTAATTGTAGTACAGATGGGCGGTTATGAAGGTGATATCCGCAAGAGTTACGTGACAGATTCGGACCGATTTTCACTTTACACAGTAAAGCTAAAAAGTAATTCTGATATTATTGCGATAATCCCTGCCGGTATTGTTATCATTCTATTTTCTACAATATTTTCTATCTTCTTTAATTCTTGGATGGTCCTGTCCATGTCTAGGTATCATAAGATGAAAATAAGTGACTTGTATTGCTCTTTGAAAGATTTTATTGATATCATAACTAAGAGGGAAGAAGTCAAAAGGCATAGAATGGGATCGTTATTTCTCTTAACATTAATAATTTCAGTGATCGGATTTATAGTCACGAATATAGCAATTCTACCAATCACAAACATCTTAAATCTATATCTTATTCAATTTGTAATTGCAAATATAATAGGAACGCTTTATTCTCCATTCTTTTTGATATGTCTGTTCCTTATTCTCTCGCCGAGAATCCATGCATAGTATAATAATTGTCCTTATAAGTTAGTTACCAGTAAATATTATGATTAAATGCTAAGCAAAACTTCTGCGGTATTTGTGGTAAAGAATTAGATAGTAATTTGGAGATTGAAGAAAGTCCAAAGTGTCATTCAGCTCTTCACGAACATGCCAAAATAATCTTTTACTTTGCATTTTTAATAAAAAATTGATAGAGTTTACAGTGATTCTAAATTAATTCTATTTTACGATTTTAAGCCAATATGGATTCACCTTGTAAACAATGTCAATCCCGTCCGGACCACTATATTTTGAGCACAAATTTCATTCTTTGTAAACTTTTAAAAATTAAATCATCACCTAGAATTGCCCTTCAACTGTTGCGAGTAATGGATTCCTTAATTTCTTAATAGTATTTCAGATACAAAGATCTTCAACGTCTACATACACACACAAGACGGTTAGGAGATTTAATCAGGTAATGGCGTGATGGATAAGATGGATTCAAAACTAATGTCCGGCAATGGTTTAAGCATACAGAATAATTTTTTGTTTCCAAATATTAGCAAATCTATATATGGTCCAAATAAATGTCTTTGAGACATAACAAACACATAGATAGATATACGATTAGCGTGGATCATATACATGCATAAGTTTTTTTACGAAAATAATCCTCACCGTAATAACCATAGACCAACCCCAACATTGCGACCAGTAAATATATCTAAAGAGCAACTCAGAGATTTTCGAACCCTACTTTCAGACCCTAGAACATCTCAGAATATAAAAAAAAGATTTATGGTTGACAAAGCAGGCGGTTATTGTTCCATGTGTGGTGATATCGCAACTCAAATAGCAAGTTATAACATGGATGGTGCCACGCTTGTGGAAAAGTATTGTGACACTTGTCTTGCAAGGGGAATTAACTAAAAATGGACTATCTTAGGCAAGATTGAGATCCATTAATAACAAAATTTTTCAAAACAAGTCATTTTATACGAGTACCACCTAATAATACACACGAACATGGCTCCGTTGGTCTTAACTTCACAAAATATTCGAGACAGCTTGTATACAATATTAATGTGAATGATATTGACAATTTAACTGGTATTTACCTTAATATCGCTGGTAACAAAAGCCGATGTGAACACAAAAAAATCGGCACAAAATATCCTCGCTAGTCATTATTCTTAACTTTTGTAAATTGGAAAATGCATTGCTTGATAAAGAAGAAACAATTACTATTAATGACATGGTCCTAAACCTCCAAGAACAGATTAGAAGTTTCATAAGATCGCTACCGAATGTTGAACTTAAACATGATCCCATGAGTGAAGAGGCTTATTTCTATGGTTTGAGAAATTTTGCTCATTTTCATGGACCACGGCATATCGATATTAGGCTTTCAAAACCTCAGCAAGAAGAAGCTTTAAGAACACATATAGCTCTTCACCACAAGTACGCTCCACAAGCGGGATGGGTTTCATGTGTTATAGAATCATTAGAGCAGGCAGAGAATACGAAGCTACTGATTAGACAGGCATATGATACTTCCGTGTCTCTAAAAACTAGACTTAAATCGCCAAAATAGCGTGATAATACAACGTTGCATAATTGTGACATCGAGAACATATGATTATTATTCTGTCAAAAATGTTAGTATCTTTATCTATCAATTTAGGAAATTACAAAACTGAGGGTGCATCCGTAACTTAGACTTAGAAAAGCAATAATCCTCTTTTAGAAAACAAATTTGTCCTTCGTCCCTTCCCATATCGAAAATAATAATAAAACGCTTATCACACCTGGAATTATTTAAGTAACTAGATATAGGAGAGATTACCTAATTAATGATACTAGTAGATATATAATGAATATATTAATTCATGATAACAATCGTTACTTGACGATGATGTCTTGCGCATGGTGCTCCTAAGCAATGACAGTGTGTCAAAAATGTAGTAAACGTGAAGAATACCATACATGTTCCAAATGTAATCAACACTTATGTATTGAGTGCTTTAATACGGTTCATTTTGGTATTAATGCTCCTAGGACTAGTAATTCAATAGTATATAACAAATGTGTTTTTTGTGGGGAAATATATGGGACCAATGTTAAGGTTGAAGTTTGCGATAAATGCACAATCATACTGACTTGGATATCTTCCATGAATTATCTTGCTGCAGTAAATAGGGTTTCACAGTTGATAAGGTCAAATAGCCTTGATTCAAAGCTGACAAACGAAAACTATTGTAAGGCAAATTTTGGAGTACATGCTACTCAAGTTATTATGGATGCAGTAGACAGTTTAAGAATACGGTAACAATAGATACTTGACACATGCATATCATTATTTAGTTCTAATCTGATGTTCCAAATTGTTGAATAGTTATTGCTATCAATTATGTTATTAATGATTATATTGAGGAACGACACCATATATATTCAAATTTCCTAGTGTTCAAACCATAGGATGGTTTACAGTTAAGACTCATATTTTTATTATAACTGAAATAAAGAGGTAAAAGCTCTATTTAATATTACTAATACAAGTATCGCAGTATTTTTCAACGACTGTAACATTGTCTCCAATGTCAAAGCATGCTATTTATGTTCGCTACTTTCGCACACGCGATACAGAATTTAATTTTTTTCTTTGGCTGAGCATTAAAGGACTTGACATAGAGTAAAGTTTTCAATTAGATGAAGTTCCTATTGATGTAGTTATCACGAATATAGTCTTTCTTTGAGCCAGGTTGATCAAGAAAATAGAGAGTTTGTTTCAATTTTAATTATAAATAGTATTAATATCGTCCTCTTAAGAACCTACCGACAGTATCAAATTACTAAAAACGTATTAATCTTCCAAAAGCTGAACAAAAAGTTTGATTTGAGTTCTTATAGCAAAGATAGCAAAGATCCATGTGTGTTCTGTTATGGTGGATACAGAATGAATACCACATTATTGAGCGTGGTAAGAGCCTTGTTTGACTTTATCTAAAATTATTTCTCTAAAGCCATTTCAGAAATTAAAGTTTGAAAATATCTTCTAATGATCACAACTTATACTGTGGGTGACTTTTTTTATCCTCACAAAATATAATTTTTTATAAAATGAAATTATGGTAACGTTATTCTTGAATATTTCAAAGTTTATATTCTTTTAGTTGTGTTTTTTAGTTCATTTATGAATTCCTCGAGCTTCTTCATGGTTTCGGGATGCAAATGATGTTCTATACCCTCTGCATCGTTATTCGCGGTTTCCTCGTCTACACCAATTATCTTGAAGAACTCAGCTAAAAGGCCGTGTCTGTTACGAATATTACGAGCAATTCGGATCCCATCATTGGTTAGTCTAATGCCTCTGTATTTTTCATACTTTAGATAGCCCGTTTCATCGAGTTTCTGCATCATTTTGGTCACGCTAGGAGAACTTACATTAAGATAACTTGAAATGTCTACGGTTGTAGCATATCCCTTCTGTTGTACCAATTCATAGATTACTTCCAGATAATCCTCCATTCTGTCCGTCCGATCCTCTTTCTTTACACTATTTGCATCACGAATAGCCACTAGTCTATTTTCCTTGTCCGGTCCTGTCATAAGCTTATTAATCATTGGGATTCACCTCTTACTTTCCATTTTACTGCTACTAAAACTTTGATAACCATCGTTAAACCAACAGTCCTGTAAGATACATTATTAGCATCCCAAATGCAAAGCCTATGATAATCCAATGATTATTTAGTAATCCTCGACTCCCATTTGTGTGATACATCCAAGAGCCAATAGAGTAAACTACCTGGAATATTGCGCCCGCACCTATCGAAAGAAAAATTACAGTTGCGATAGGAGAGTACAAAAATCCCCCTATCCACGCTCCAATAATTGTAGGACCTCCAGCTATCAAACCCATAATCATTAACTTTGTTACAGGAATCCTTCGACTTTTAGCCATAGGCGCTACAATCGCTAAACCCTCTGTGGTATTGTGCAAAGTGAATCCTAAAATTAAAAATGAGCTTAAAGCTACTTCTCCTAACAAGACTGCTGCGCCAACGGCCAGGCCTTCTCCGAAATTATGTAATCCGATACCAATTGCAATCATCATAGATATGGCAATGGGCCTTATCAATAGCTGTTGTTGGGATGACGAAGAAGAAGAGGATCTGATATCACTTAGTTCCGAATCAGGCTCTGAATGGCTTAAATATCGTGCCTTATATTCAACCTCAGAATTGGAACGCTTTGAGGCACGTTGAATCAATCTCTGTGATACATACATAAGTGTTATTAAAGTAACAATTGCTACCATAATAATCAGAATCTGTGCATTAAAGGCAGACGCAAGAGCATCGACTGCTATGTCGTTACTCTCAAGTAGAGCATCTATACCAAGAAAAACTAACAATCCTGCGGTAAGGCTAAGGAAAAAGTTGTATTTATTGGGACTTAACCTTCTAATGAATGGGTACCATATAAGACCCATCATTACAGGAATAATGCCTACATATGTACCAATGATAGCAAATGACGAAGCCTGCCCAACAGTTGGACGCGGCGCTGGGGCTGCAGAGTTAACCGTTTTCTCAAATCTAGTTCCATCCTCTGTAGTTATTCCTATCTTATAAGGCTCACCAATGTTCCATACAAATGGGATTATTACTTTTGCATCTGCCAGCCTAGTTAATATTCTACTTGGCTCTATTGCTGCTGGATGTATTCTGTCATTCACATCAGCTTGTGCAATCGTAGTATTTGAAGGTCCTGTGTTTCTTACAAAGGCTACTATACCGCCATCTGAAAACTCAACTTTCTCAAATGAAATTTCAGGAAGCGGTTTGACAGCGCTTTGAAATAATATTCCGGGAGAATTTAATAGCAATATTATCATTGCGCCAATAACTATAATTGGGACAACTCCAAATAGTATAGTCCTCTTAGAAATTCTGTAAGTATTAGCAACGTTACTTTCCTCTCTTTCCATCATTTCAAGCCTCCTGTTGGGAGAATGTTAGTTGCGTTACTAAAATTGGATGCAGAATAACTTATATTATTCCTAGCTGAGGTAACGTTCAAATTTTGATTAGCAGACTTATTTGTATCGTCTTTTACAAGAAATAGCCCTGTCCATCCTTTCTCTGCAAACTCAGTCTTGTGAGCATGAAACATATACTTTCCCGGATATTTATAACTAAATTCCAATATGCCGCGTTCTGCCTGATTCATAGTAACGATATCAGTATATTCATCCGGTATCAATTTGGTCCCGGTTTTATAGAAATTAAACAAGTTTGCATGTAAATGGAAGTTGTTGAGAGGATCAAATTCGAGCATATTTACTAGATAAATTCGAATTAGTCTATTTTTTTCAATTTGTATGGGATGATGCATGTAATAGAATGGAATTCCGTTAACAGTATAGAAGTTATTTTCAGTATCAAAATCAGTGTCGTAACCGTTCATTAACATTACCATCTCGTCAGCTTGTGGTCTGCCTTGTTTGGGATCGACTATATATACGCCATAAAGACCATGGGTTATGTGTTCCTCGAGAGGCTGCATATGACAATGGTATAGGAATACTCCAAATGGTTCAGCCGTAAATTCGTAAGTGAATCTGCCCCCTGGTGCAATTCCTTCAAATACCCCATCCATTTCTGAAGGGTGTATGCCATGAAAGTGGATTGAATGGAATTTAGTACCGTGATTTATTAAAGTGATTCTGATTAAATCGCCTTCTGTAGCTCGTATAGTTGGACCTGGTATTGTACCGTTAAACGTCCATACATTATAGAAGACGCCTGGAGAAACTTCTTTAATCTGCTGGTCTGAAGCAATCAGTGTAAAGTCTCTTATCACTGTTCCATTAGAAGACGTTGAGACTTTTCCATAATTAAATTCTCTCAAATATTTCATTGGGTCTACAACTGCATTCTTAGGGTTTATGACGGATGAAGTCGGATCTAAAATATCGCCTGTTGTCTTAAGTATAGGATAACCTGGCGTATGTCCACCTACAGTCTCCACCTTGGATGAGTTTTGATCGCTAAGAGAACTTCTGCTATATAACATTGTGGAAATAGCAAAGAAAATAATGGATATTGCAATACCAAAAAGTACAACTACCCTCGGGTAACTCATCAAGTTTATTAACTATCCTTAAGTTAGTTAGGAATGCTAATAAATGTTTCCCTAATCTAACAATCATGCTTGAGTGATTTGAATGTGATGTGCATTTTGCACCAATCAAGGCATTACAGACGTAAAATTCACTATCAATTGTTGCCACAATTAGATTAATACGTCTGAATATGGAAAATGCAGACAGAAATACATCTAAACCCTTGAAGAGACAAATTTGTCCTTAATCCCTTTAAGCACGCCACATTGTCTTAGTTATTGAGGATTAGAAACAGCTAAATAGCAAATCAACAAAACCCGTATACATGCAAGGTTCTAATCCTACCGAACCGAGTCAAAATTTGTCAATTTAACATGGATTCACATTGTAAACAAATCTAATCCATTCCATTTCAATTACAAAACAAACCACATTCAACTGCATGTTTAATTTCTTCAGTATAAGACATAGTATTGTGAATAAAAATTATTTAGCAAATCTGGCAAGTTGCTTTGTTACTTCAATCATTTTTTTCATATCTTTGCGTATGGAAGAAGACATATAACCAAAGAAAATATGATTTGTACCCATTGTCTTGATCTGTTCAATGTCGCTTCCAATTTGATCAATCGTTCCTGTCATCGGAGATCTTTCCTCATTGGAAGCAACAGGAGATTCTAGCACATTTGGATATGAACCAAGATAGATGCCAATGTTCGAAGGGTCTTTATCAATCTTCCTTGCATTTTCTTTCAAACTGTTTATTACCTGCTCCAGCTGGTCTAAAGGACCAAAACCAGCAACACCTATCCATCCATTCGCATAGTTTAGTATTCGTGAAAAGGTCTTCGGACTGAACCCGCCCAGTAACATCGGAGGGTGAGGTCCATGTAAGGGTTTAGGCCCTATCTTAGAGGCAGGTATGTTGTAAAATTGGCCTTTAAATTCTACAACTTCATCAGTCCATATCTTTTTCAACACTTGAAGAAATTCATCAGCTCTAGTCCCTTTATCCTTGTAAGGAACGCCAGATACCTCGTATTCATCTTTTGACCAGCCTATGCCCAATCCAGCAATCGTCCTTCCCTCTGAGAGAATATCAAGTGTAGCGAATCTTTTTGCCAGTACCACAGGGTTTTGAAAAAATATATCGATTATTGATGTTCCTAATAAAATTCGTTTGGTAACACCAGCAACATATGTCAATGTAGTCAAAGGATCGAGTACATTCTGAAACTCGACAGGCAGAGTTCCATCAGGAGTGGCCGCATACGGAGTCTGCGGATTCAGGGGCCATAACAGACGATCTAACACCCAAATAGAATCAATGCCCTCTTTTTCTGCTTCCTTCGCAATATATAAAATGTTCTCTTTCGTAGCACACTCACCAACCTGTGGTAAGAACATTCCAACTTTCATGACTAAATTATCTATACCGATATTCCTATTAAACACTTGTGGCTATTCATTTTATACATGGAATATCACTAAGTATATTAGCTCGAAAAGGGATAGATTCTAATGTAAGTCGGCCGCACTCCTGGTTCAAGCATTCCCATTTTAACCAACATATTAATTAAATTGAGGCTTCTTCACTCTCAAAAAATATTCTGACTAGGCGAATAAAAAATAATTATTAGATTATTATCTTTATAATATCTCCTTCAATAGTAACTTCATAGGTATTCAGGTCATATGTTTTAATATATGACATCTCTTTACCAACATTTTGCATATATTTTTGCCACTTCGGGGGTAGGGGTTCCATATCGGGAGGGATTTCTAAAACTGGCTCTCCCACTTTCTTTCCAGTGGTAATATCAAACTTTGCTGCATGGAATGGACACACTACTATATTTTGATTAATATTGCCATTTGAAAGTCTGGCATTCATATGACCACATCTTTCGTCAAAAGCATAGAACTTTCCATTAGCATTGGCTATTACAATTTCCTTTCCGTTTATGTCTATATGTTTCATCTGTCCGTTACTAATTTCACTAACTTTTCCTACCTCAACATAACCTTGGTTTTGAGTCATAGTTTTTGTTTATATCAGCATTTTATTTATACTTTGTAGTAACTATTTCTTAAATTCTGTGGTTTGTGTTTGCCCAGATTTCATTCTATTATACAATCTCACTACATCTATTAATTGCCATACCCAAAAACCGCCGCCTAAGACTGGACCAATTACCCAACCGAGAGGAAATGGAATTAGCCAGATTACAGCAAGCCATATGGCGATTCGGGCAATCAAAATAATTATTCCTCTTTTTTTATATCCAAGGTAGATATGCCCAACCCCCGCAATTATTACTGCTAGAATAATTGTTAGTGCTAGACTTTTTGCCAATATTATATTACACAATGAATCAGTTAAAAGGACTTTGCTACACTGATTGCATTTCTCTATAAACTTGAAAAATAATCCAATATACTCAGTAAAGGAGATGTCTTTGCAAGCAATGAAATTATTTAGGGATTGACGCTCCTTTTGGGGAACTCAATTTGGTAACTTTAGATTCGCATTGTAATCGAATTCAATCCTTTCCACCCTACCTGAAATAATGCGAGTATATCAAAAATAGGTTATCATCAATGATGGAAACTCAACAATGCTAGCCTATTATCATATCTATTAAATATGAAAGTCCGTAAATTGAGGATAATTTAGGATTTAGCAAAGATCTCTATTTACGACCCATATGAAAATTCAGACTGGTCCCTTCCACCCTACCAAAAAAATTTAATTGAGGGATGTTAACATCTAATCTTTTGGAGACTCAGGTATCGCACCCTGTTTTTCTGCATTGCCCAAAATTGTGATGATTCCTTTAGATTTAGGACTATCTAAATCTGAGTAGGAATACGTTCCTGCTGATAGAAACTTATGATCGACCATCCCATTAGGTAGAATAAGGGAGTTCAACAATGGATAGTCTGATTTGGATTTGGATTCTAAGGTTATTGTATGATCCGAGTTATCTTTATTGATCCACACAACTGTAGAGCCGCTAGTTAGTGTTACCTTATCTGGAACGAAATTAGTTTTGTTATTCGTATCATTGATTGACACGTAAAATACTTTACTTCCATACTTATCTTTTACTGTTTGGTCTAGTATCTGAGAAAGAAAGGTGTCTCCATTATTTTTATCTGATCCTTTATTTTTAGGGTCGGAACCACTATTGCCATTAGATCCGCCACCGTCATTATTGCCATTAGATCCGCCACCGTCATTAGATCCGCCATCGCCATTAGATCCGCCATCGCCATTAGATCCGCCATCGCCATTAGATCCGCCATCGCCATTAGATCCGCCATC
>JBKPGB010000090.1:0-4926 GCA_046729135.1 Thermoproteota archaeon
ACTTATGAGGGTTCTGCAGAGAAACTTATTGAATTCTGGAGGTATTTGTCCAGGCAATCACTAGCAGATACCAATCCTTGGTTCAAGTTTTGGTGGAATGGTCTGCACAGTATGAATAAAGCCTTTGCAACAGGAGAGGCAGCCAGAAGATATTATTCAGCAAGAGAATTTTCACTAATGGGAGTACCACATGTTTTTAGTCCCCTCCTACCTAAGCTTGATAGCAAGTTCTTAGACCTATACGGGAATACGTGGTTTCGCTTTAGTAACGAACCATTAAAGCGGAGTCTAGAGAAATTTGCAAAGTTTCCCATAGCCACAAGCTATGAAGATAACCAACCCAGATTAATCCTAGTGGCCGTCGATGTAGCGGATGGTCTGCCAGTTACCTTTGACAGTTATCCCAAAGCGGATGGTTCTAGGAAAACTGAATATGGGAGATATATTTCACAGAAAGGTAATGAAATAGGATTTGAACGAATAATTAAGTATGATAAAGGAATTACTTCCGATCATGTTATGGCTAGCGGATCATATCCTGTAAATTTTGATTATGCCTCACTAGAAGTCGAGAGCTATGATCCTCCTCACGTTGATAAGGAGAGGCAAAAAGACCAAGCGGGTATTGAGATTAGTCAGAATGATAATGTGAATACATATAATAGTTATTATAAAAGGAAGAAACGATATTTTTGGGACGGCGGATTGATGTCCAATACACCACTGAGCCAACTCGTATTGATGCATAGAAATTATTGGTACCAAATTAAGGGAGTAAAGGAGAAAGTTCCTACTCTTGGTATATGTGTAGTAAACGTACACCCTACACGACAAGTCCAAATTCCTATTGATCATGATGGTGTTGTAAATAGAAATAATGATATCACTTTCTCTGATCGAAGTCATAGAGATGAAGAAATTTTATTGTTAATATCTGATTATATAGATTTAGTAAGAGATTTGATAAAAACAGGCAAGGAAAATGGAGTCAAGGATGATGCTTTCAGTGAAGTAATGAATCGCCAAACGAAATATCATGGGCAACTATTGAAACCGAGAAAATACAAGGAAATCGTTGAAGGTACGTTTGATATAGCAGAGATAGTAAGAATTGAAAGAAAGAACTCTGAGAATACAATTTCAGATAAGACTTTTGATTTTTCGTACGGGACGATTGAAGAACTCCTTCAAAATGGGTATGAAGATACTATGGATACTATTAACAATTGGAGAGGTTCAAACGTTCCCCAATAAGGGAATGTACTAGGAATCGGAAGAAAGGTTATATTTCTTGATTCTGAGCAAAACTACCCCCAATATTTGAGTCTGGTTGCATGAAAACGATACCTAGGACTTAAGACCTAATAACCTATAATAACACGAGTAGATCAGCTAGTTCGTTGAATTGGACTAAATTGTAATTCTGATATTCTCAAAATATAATTTAATACTTAAATACTAGAATCGATGAAAGGGAGAGCAACGTGTACCTTGAAAAACGGCCGCCGTGGGTTCGAGCACTCCAAATAGGCTTAGGTGCAATTATAATTGCACTGTCGATACTGGCCCTAGTGTCTCCAGCTGCTGCGTTTGTTTCAATTGTTTGGGTACTAGCACTAATTTTGTTTTTTGTTGGGATCGAACGTGTAATATCTGGGATCTTCTTACCAGGAAAGCATAGATTCTACAGCATAGGACTTGGAATATTAATTCTCATCTTAGCAGGTATAGCAATCTCATACCCTACCGAGGCTGCTTTACTCATAATTATACTCGTTGCGATTGCTCTACTAATTATTGGAGCTTCGAGGATAATAGAAGGCCTCTCTAGAAGACATAGAGGATTCTCTCGAGGATTTCATGTCGGTGTCGGAATACTTGCGATAGGGATTGCTATCGCAATACTTGTCCTGCCATCTTTCGGAGCGGCCCTAGCAGGAATTATAATTGCTATTGGGCTTTTAGTAATTGGAATTCAGATGGTTATTACGGGGATTCGTTCGCATAAACAGCCGACGTAGATATCAAATGAAAATAACGTAATATCCAGGAACACAAAGGAGCTAATACTCGCCCCTTCTCTCTCTCACATCGGTCTATCCGTAACTCTAATCATTATGAATTCACCGAACCCGATGTAATACATCTACCTTCTAAAAATATTTCTTCTGAATAATGTAAACTAAAATACTGTAAAGTTTGTTACTAATTTAGGATATATTATAGTGTACATATCAATTCTCCTGTTCATATCACCTTGAGTACAACCGTTGTTATCGAGTTACCACCAGCAACCTCAATCATTTCTCTGTTGTCTATAACGATGGTTCCGTATTTGTCTGAACTTAGGCGTATTGGATTGGTAATTGCCCTGGACCCTAAAGTTCTTGCATAAACCAGCTAGAGCTTTCCCAATTCATCTTCATCACTATAGGCTCTCTCTGCGTGTTCTTCAATATCTAATCCCACTTCTTCTACCTTTGGAGAGACTCTGACTCCGATAAGCCGGTCTATGACCTTCATTATAATGTACGTGCCACCAAATCCTAGTGCTGCGGCAACACCGACTCCAATTGCTTGTATCAACAGCTGTTGTGGATTACCATATAGAAGACCATTAACACCGTTAGGATTTATTGCAAGAGAGGCAAAAATTCCTACAGCTAGAGAGCCAATTATGCCAGGTATACCATGAACAGAACTAACATCAAGGGCATCATCAATCTTGAGTCTGTCTTTAAGCAATAGTACTCCGAAATAAGATCCCAGTCCTACCGCTATACCAATAATGAAAGCGGACTCAACGCTCACATACCCAGATGCAGGGGTTATTCCTGCGAGCCCGGCGATTGCTCCATTAATTGCTGCAATTACACTAGGTTTTCCAGTCCTTTTCCATGACAGTCCTACCCATATTAGTGCAGAAACTGCAGATGCCATGTGAGTGTTAATTACAGTGTTGCCGGCAACGCCCCCTGAAGCTAGAGCACTTCCTGCATTGAACCCAAACCAACCAAGCCACAGAAGAGATGATCCCAGAACCGCAAGCGGAATACTATGTGGAACCATAATCGAGGGACCAAAATCCTTCCTTCTCCCCAAGACTAGAGCGGCAGCAAGGGCGCCCATTCCAGCACTGGTGTGGATAACTATTCCTCCTGCAAAGTCCTTTACACCCAACTCGTTAAGCCATCCGCCAACGGCCCAAATCCAGTGTACTAAAGGATAGTAAATAAGTAAACTCCAGGCAGCTATAAACAAGACAAAAGCACTAAATTTCATTCTCTCTGCTATAGCACCAGTTAAGAGTAAGGGAGTTATTACAGCAAACATCATTTCAAATTTTACGAACAAGACACCCGGAATGGTAGGCGCGTATTGTGTTAACGGAGCATCCCACGGAATACCTCTGAGAAATATCCACTGCAAGTTTCCAACAAGTCCTGTATTAGGGGCAAAGGCTAAGCTAAAACCAAAAGTGAACCACATCACGCTTAGAAGAGCCATTCCAAAAAATATCTGCATAAAAATTGAAACCGTATTTTTCTTCCTGAGTAAGCCGGCTTCGAATAATCCTAATGAAGGGATCATTAACAATACAAGACTCGATGCAATTAACATCCACGCTGTATCTCCAGTATCTATGGCCAACTCATAATCAAACAATCACAATCAAATACGTATAAAAAAGTTGCTTCTTGGTAACCCAGAGATAATTATTTTAATAGCCCTTCCTTAAGAAATTTGATTGATAAGAATAGAAGTGATTATGGCCGAAAACGACATTGCAAAGGTAAGCGAAGGATTGAAGAAAACTGGAATTGGTGGCTTAACTGTCTTTAAGGTAAAAGGACGAGGTAAAACCATACCCGCAGAGATTCATAGCTCATTAGGAACTCAAATTTTCACACCAGAATTTGGTGATAAATATGTAGTTGTAGGCATCTTGCCAGATGCAAAAATGGACGAAGCTATTGGAATAATAAGAGATAATTCCAAAATAGGTAAGATCTTTATCAGCCCTGTGGCTCATGCGGTTGACCTCGCAACAGGAGTTGAAGATGAACAAGCAATATGACAGAGTTAAGAGGTGTACGTCTACCTTGAGACTGAGAGTTTCCCCACTTGATAAGCTACTAATCTAGTTAGACAGTAACAAATGAAACATGAGCACCAATCTCGTATATCAGTTCCAGATAACCAGATACAATATACGTAGGTAACTCTTAAGACCAGTCAGGCAGAGACTTAATTAAATCGTGGTATTTCTAGGAAACTATGTCAAAAATACAGGTTAGTGCTAACATCAAAATTCCCAAAGGTATGCTGGAGGAATTCAAGCAGCATGCGGCAGAGTGTATAAAGCAGGTAAAAAAGAAGGACAGTGAAACGCTTCAATATGATTGGTTTCTTAGTAGTGATAAGACTGAGTGTGAAATTCGCGAGATGTACAAAAGCTCTGAGGCCGTCCTAATCCACCAATCCAACATTCGTGAACCGTTAGGGGCTCTATTTGAAAAATTTGGCTTACCTAATTCTTTGGTAATTTATGGTGACCCATCACCAGAACTTTTGGAATATGCAAAAGCAAGTGGAATAGACATAAAGATATTCACATACTTACAAGGACTTTAAATTGGTAACGAAACGCCCTGAAGCAATATTAATTTTTATCTAATCACTAAATGCAAAATCTAGATTTATTACACGTCGGTATTGCTTCATTCAACTAAAAGGCAAATTCTGTTGCAGTAACTTTTACAAAATATTGATCCTTATCGTTAGTAAAATATATACTCGTCATCTAAACGCAGATAACGTAAAGTTAATTCCATAGTAAAAAAGAGGAATTGTTAATAACAGAATTATAATATTGTGATAGTATGGCCGTATAACTTTGATGCCTCTCGCTGCAAAATATGAAGA
>JBKPGB010000091.1:0-14942 GCA_046729135.1 Thermoproteota archaeon
GATTCATTAATTTTTCCTTTTCTATGTAAGAAATTTAAATCTCTTTGAATTTGCTCAAGTTGTTTTATGCATTCTTCTTTATTGTTTTTTGATAACATTTCATAAGTATAATCTATGTTTGTTAGGCTTCTCTTAAAAGACAATCTAGATCTTTGTCTATAAAACCAACCTCCAATAGTCGAAGCTAACCCTATTATCACAGAAGTTAATATGATAAATGTTTCCGTCAAGATTGCCCCTTTGAAATTTGCGGTTAGGGTCTCATAACCAGTGACATTAAAAATTACTGGATTTTGGTTGGTATTATTCGTAACAGACCAATGACCAAAGTCGTACCCCCTGTCAGGTATTGCTTCACATTTAGCAAGAGAATTGAGAGGCAATGTGATAAACTCACCATCACCTAGAATGGTATCGTTACATTTTACAATTCCAGCATTTGGAGGATTGATATCCATAAATATTTTTGTAATTATTTTGTCTGTTTTTCCATCGATAGTAATTATCCCATTAGCCCTGGGATTAGTCACGTATGTGAAGTTTGTACTAGGATCTACTGCTAATTTAGTTGCTATGAGCGGAAAGGTTACTTTTAAGGGGACATTAATGAAAGGAGTGTTAACTCCTGATGCAATTATTGCAGGTTCTAGAGAAATATTTTCTATCACCTTATTTGTTGTCCCATTAATTACACTAATAGTATTATCTGCTAAATTGTTAACATAAATTTTGTTAATTCGTGGATTAACCGCAATTCCAACTGGATTATTCCCGACTTTTATATTAGTTTCAACTTTGTTAGATGTGCCATTTATGATACTTACAGTATCGTTCGAAAAGTTTGAGACATAAATGGTATTAGTTTGTGTGTTGATAGCTAATACAGAGGGATTTAAACCAACAGGGATGGTTGATACCAATGTATTGTTACTTCCATCCAGCACTAAAACACTATCTTTCCCTAAATCTGAAACATAGACCTTGTTCGTAACTGGATTGATTACAACATCATAGGGTAACGAAGCATACTTTAAAGTTTTTATTATATGATTATTAATTGCATCAATCACCGTAATTGTTTTCGAATCTAGGTTTGCTACGTATACCCATCCTCTACCTAAATTGATCCCTATCCCCAGTGGAGAATCTCCCACTGGTATATCAGTAAGTTCTTTATTAGTAAAACCATCAATCACGGAAATTGTGTCAGAATCTCTATTTGATGCATATATTCTATTAGAGAAGGGGTTTACGTCTACATCATAAGGGGAATTGCCTACATCAATATTTTTTTCTACTTTGGACTTATCAATATCTATTACCGATATTGTATTAGAAAATTGATTTGCAACATAAAGTTTGTTTGTTATTGGGTTAATATCAATCCCGATAGGAAAACTTCCCGAATCTATAATTGGTTTGGATTTTAGCGATATTACCTTCTGCTCACTTCCCTCTTGAGCGGAAATATTAATTACAAAAATACTAAAAAAGATTAAACAAGCTAATAAAAAGTAAAAAAATTCTGGTAAATAATTTTTCAAATAAACAGTTTATGCTGAATGGGTATAAATAGTAATTACTAGTTACAATTCAGATTTAGCAAGAATTTTGCTATTCGGAGATTCATTGTAAACATTAACACAGGCATCCCATGAAATCATGTTATTGAGTCAATATAACATTTGACTTAATCCTTGCCAAACCATATTTGGCTCCTTTACTTCTTATGTTTTAATTTATAGCGAAAAATGATTCTCAAAATAATACCCAGAATTAATACGATAATGCCTGCGACAATAATCATAAAACCATTAATTGTCCAGGAAGGATTGCTATACATAAATGAGTTTGGAGGACCCAAGAGTTCCTTAGATTGTGCAGTAAAAATTAACCCTGCCAATACAAGTGCCATTCCAATAATCTCAATTAATATTTTCATTTATTACCAAATAATTATTGAGATCTGCATATGTATATGTTATCGACACCTTGATTATTTTATATAGATTGTTGGTAACCTAATGCTCGGAACAGAAAATAAAAATAAGTAGGGGTTTGTTATTAACAACAATTAGGTTGAATTGATTGTAAAACATATACAATATGGCTAAGTTTTAATACCTATAAAGTATCCGTCATGAGTGCAAGGATAAAAATTGACGGAAAGTAAATTGACAAATTCCAATGTAATCATTGGGTATCTGTCGGCGATTATCGCTGCAGTACTCTTTGGGTCCGTTTCTACCCTAGCAAAACCTATGCTGTCAACAATAAATCCTATTGTCCTCTCATCAATCATTTACTTAATTGCCGGACTGTTCTTTACTCCTTCTGCCTCACGAGCACGGTCAAAAATTACAATGAAGTACTACGGTCTAATTCTAACAAGTGCAATAGCTGGTGCAACCATTGCCCCTATTATCTTTTTTGTAGGGTTGAAGCTAAGTACAGCTGCAGATACTGCGCTACTGGCAAACGGCGAAACTGTATTTTCAATTTTATTTGCGCTACTTATTTTTAAAGAACGATTGAGCCGTGTTGGATATATTGCAGTAACATTGATCCTTGGTGGTGTATTTCTGGTAACAACAAACCTTGATTTTAATAGTTCTATATTTAAGTTGAATATAGGTAATGTGTTTGTAATCGCATCAACAATAATCTGGGGACTTGATAACAATATTTGTAAGATAATAGTTAGACGGGTAGATGTGTCAAGATTGATTCAATTAAAAGCTTTGATTGGAGGTTGTATTTTGCTAGGAACGGTTTTCATTTTAGGAATTCCTTTCAATATTCAAAGAGAACAATTACTTCCCGTTATTTTTCTTGGTGTCTTTGGATTTGCGATATCACTCTATCTATATCTACACAGCATAAAAAGGATTGGAGTAGTGAAAGCCTCATCTCTGTTATCCTTATCTGCGGTATTTGGACTAGTTTTTGCAATTATATTCCTGCGTGAATTAATAAGTATAAATCAGATCATTGCCATATCTATAATGATATGTGGAATACATTTAATGTACTCTCATGAAAAGAAAGATCAAATAATTCTCAAATGAAACTTTCTGACAATAAGAATTCAGAATATAATGGTATTCTTCATTAACATTTAAAATTTTAATTTTTTTCCAGTTAATGTGTTATTTTTGTACAAAACCTGTATTTTAGTGCAATAAATGAAAAAATGTGCAAGGAGAATTATGCTTATACTTTATAACATCTGGGTGGTTGTCGATAATCCAATTTAATACTTAATAATATCGGTCTGTTAGAATATTATAACCTTGTATCAAGGAGTAATACAAAAAAATCAAAGTATTGTTGATATTGCACCCAATTGGGCAGATAAAATTAAGGCTTTACAACAAGAAGGGTTTCCATTTCCACTGTCTTTGGGATGGTGGAAATTGTACTTTAGTCTTGACAGTCCTTCAAAATGTATAGTAGGCGAAGCTCACGGCTATTCCTCCCAATATGAAAGAGAATGTAAAACATGTGATAAGTTAGGTTGGGAATTTGGACACTCTTTTCTAATGCGGTCTATGAAAGATTTCAAAGACAATATTCAAGAGTTTGTGACACATTGGAATGAGAAACACATGTTATAAAAAGTAATCATGTTTTACCATTCTATAATTACATTTTTTTTTTGATCAGACTTGTGGACGGCAGTCTCTTTTCCATAAGAAAATCTATCTAGAAATGATCACGTCATAATTATGTGGTAGGTAAATCACAGAAATGCAAAGTATATTACAACATTGCAAAACTAGGAGAGGGCTTGATTCCTCCATGAATTTTAATTTAGAAAATCGAGAGAAAATTCAGGTCTGTTAGTAATTTTAAATGATTTTATTAATTAATGCGATTAAGATAATCATGGTCTGAGACAATTTAGAAAATTTTCCAATGGACACACTTCATTTGGCAAATAATATGAAATGAGCAGGGTCAAGTATTATTTTATTAGTCGAATACTATCAAAATATAAAAAAAATATAAACGATTTGCTTATTTGTCATGCTGGAGATTTGATTGAGTGGTGAATAAGAGACTGGGCAATATGGAACATCTACGAAAAGTAATAGATAGAGGTAAATTTCATGACGACGAAATAAATTGGAAGAATTTTGAATATGTTAAAATTTTTGAAGATATACATTTTCAAAAATAAGAGATTTCTGTGATTGGTAACTGGGTATCTTGGAAATGGACAAGTCTTACAGAAATATTTATATCATTTCAGTGTCCATGATTTCAATAATACTAATGCTAGTATTGAACGCTAGTAATAAGTCCTTAGGAGAAGAACAAGAAGTATTAGATATTCCACAGGCCAAATCTGTATATGATACAGAAACTATGCATCTGCCCAAATCTGTTGGTTTTTTCATAATTCTTATTGCTAATGAAGCGCATGAAGAATGGCCTAAAGAAAAACATAAACATATTACAGACCATAATCCAGACTATGTGCCAACGCACGTAGTTATTCCCAAAGGAACAGCCGTGCTGTTTCTTAATGCAGATGCTCCTTGGGATACACCGCATCCTCATACTATCAATGTAAAGGATAGCTCTGGAAATGTGATTTATACCACCGGAAAAATGAATTATTCTGACGCATCTGAATTAAAATTATTACCAATAGGAAATTACAGTATTGTAGATACTATATATGATTGGATGAAAGGTAGCATTTCGGTAACGGATGAAAGTTCTTCGGGTAATGAGGTAGTCGGTGGATTTTATTCTCCAACTCATCAAGTGTCGAATAGTTTGGACAATGAGGGAATAATGCATCCTGGATGGCTGGGCTATTATGAAAGTGAATTCCCAAAGAACGACTTTAATATTCTTAGCAAGTACAATTTCACCTATAACACTTGCTCATATTGCCAAGGTAAGTACTGGCCGGATAATAAGACTGGTAATCACACATTGATAATTTTTGGTACTAATCAACCACTATCGGAAGCAATAGTCAAACTAGAGAAATTAGTAAAAGATAATGTTTACATATGAAATAATTTATTTTATTTTTTCTCATAATTTCCATAAAAGTCAAAGATCTTGCATTTGAACTTCATGTCTCTCCTTAACACCCACTCCCGGCCAGGTATATTCGACATTATAAAATGATTCTAATAATTTTATAGAATGGGTTGCAAGCATATTTGTGATGAAATAGGAATATTAGGAGCAAGCTATAGTGATGGAGTCAAATATTGTAGAAGGTGTTCGGTGTATTTTTTTCATGATGGATCGTTTTGTCCGTGTTGTCATCTACATCTTAGGTTCAAACCAATAAGATCACGAAAGTGAAACTTAACCCAGGAATTCTGGTCAAAGAATTTGAAATATGTCCCGGCCTCAAGACATACGGAAAAAGGTTTTAGGGCTCTGAAGTACTAATTTATACTATGCATGAAAATAATCTTCAAATGGCTACATTTGCTGCTGGCTGTTTCTGGGGTGTAGAAGAAGCGTTTACGAAAATAAAAGGAGTAAAATCCACAAGAGTTGGATATATTGGAGGAAATCTTCAAAACCCAACCTATGAGGATGTTTGTACTGATAGAACAGGACATGCTGAAGCCTTACAGGTAAAATATGATCCCAAAGAAGTTTCTTATGAAGAACTTTTAGATTTGTTTTGGTCCATTCACAATCCAACAACTAAGAATAGACAGGGTCCCGACATTGGGTCTCAATATCGCTCTATTATTTTTTATCATACTCCAGAGCAGGAGAGTATTGCAAAAAAATCAAAACAAGAGCTCGATGCCTCAAATAAATTTCAAAACAAAATAGTTACAGAAATTATACCGGCAACTACATTTTATCAGGCAGAAGACTATCATCAAAAGTATTATCAAAAGATCGGTGGAGGTAGTTGTTATCATTGAAAATAAAAGTGACTTGATGTAATATGATTCATCATTTTGAAGCACAATCACAGATCATTATAAAATTTGTTGAACACTTTTTATTAACGCCTAAACACCAATTAGTGGATTACCGTTAGTTGTTGCTCTTATTCATTGGCTAAAAATCCTACTAGTATTAAATTTTCAAAAAGCTATATTCAGGGCTTTACGCGAATTGTATTTCCAATAAAGTCAGCCTACTCCACAACAGTTTGACTCTGTTCTCTCATAAATTGTGTAAGATAATATCTGCCACCCGTACCTTTTCCCGTAGTTCCAGAATCTTTCCAACCTCCAAAGGATTGGCGTCCCACCATGGCGCCAGTTGTTGAACTTTTTTTCCTGTTTACATAAACAACTCCTGCCTCTATATCTTGAAGAAATTTCAAAATTTCTTCCCTTTTGCTACTGTAAATTCCTGACGTAAGCCCATATTCCGATTCGTTTGTCATTTTAATTGCGTTATCAAATTTATCGTATTCTGTTATACATAAAATAGGAACAAATAGTTCCCTTTTAAGTAAAGGATGACGTGTTGGTAGCCCGGCTACAATAGTAGGTTCCACGTAAAAGCCATGTCTAAACTCTTCACTTTGTAATACTGAACCTCCTGTAAGAATGTTACCATGCTTCGAAGCAAGCTTAGAATACTTCTTGAAATTATTGTATGCATTTAAATTTATCACTGGTCCCACAAAACTTTCTCTCGCCTTGGGATTCTCAACTCTTAGTTTCTTTGTCTTTTCCACTAGCCTTGATAAGAATTGAGATTTAACATTCTTCTGAACATAAACACGCGAACATGCACTGCATTTTTGTCCGGAAAATGAAAACGCGGCCTTAGCTACTCCTTCAGCTGCCATGTCTAAATTTGCAGTATCTGTCACGATAGTCGCATTTTTTCCTCCCAGTTCTGCAATTACTGGGCGCGGCTTTGTCTTGCTCGATTCATTCATTAACCTATAGCCTACCTCTCGTGATCCAGTAAATACAATACCAGCTACGTCTTTACTCTCAATTATTGTCTTTCCTATTTCCGCACCTGATCCTGGAACAAAATTTATTACTCCATTAGGGACTCCTGCTTCAATCATAATCTCAACAATCTTATAGCCGATAATTGGGGTATCGCTGGCTGGTTTTATAATTACTGTGTTACCGGTTATAACAGCCCCAATGCTCATACCTACTAAAATTGCTGCTGGAAAATTAAAAGGTGCAATAACAGCCCATACCCCATATGGTTTCATCATACTGGTATTCTGTTCGTTTGAACTTTGCAACTTCTTAGTGACGAACCCATTGTTTCTTTCCATCTCATCTGAATAGTACATAATAAAATCAATCGCTTCATCTATGTCAGCAATTGATTCATATCTATTCTTGCCATTTTCAAAAGTAAGCCATGCAGATAATTCAAATTTGCGTTTCTTTATAATGTTACCTATTTTTCTAAACAACTTTACTCTTTTTTTGTAATCTATTATACTCCAATTTTCAAATGCATTCATTGCAGCTTGAATTGCTTTTTTTGCATGTGTTGAATTGGCTTTACTCATATATCCCAAAATGATTCTTCTGTCTGTTGGGGATGTGCGAATAATGCTTTCTGATGTATAGATCTTTTTACCATCAATAATAACAGGATAGGTTTTTCCAAATTCAGAAGAAACCAAATTGACTGCTTTTTCATATCGGCTATGAAATCGATTCTCCTGACTACGATCAAGAAAGGTCTGAAACGTATCTTCATTCTTAAACGCCATACTATTAATTCTCACTCATCATTAAAAAGTAGATAATAACAATGTAATAACGGGGATAATAATAATTAGAAGTACAAAGATATTGATGAATAAAGGCAATCAAGATTGTATCAGGGATCTGGCAAGTAAAAATATATTTCTTTTTCTCTCCGTAATTCTTCTTAAAGAATATTGTAACCATTTTTCGCCGTATGGTATGTACTCCAATACTTCATATCCTTTTTTAACCAATTGAAGTTTCAACTCATCTCTGATTCCTTTTAATAATTGAAACTGCAAGTTCTTCATCCTTTCCGACCCTTTGGTGGATAAAGCTAATGCCTCGTCTAAAAGTTTTGAATCATGAGTAGCAATGGCCACAATTCCCTTGTAAGAGGAATCTTTGAATACTAATTTCATGAGTCTTAAAAAATTCTGAGTTATTTCATTATTTGATTGATACGCTTCATGTTTTTCTTCACTATAGGCGCCTTTAACAATTCTTAAATTGGCAGAATTTTCCATAAGATGTAGCAAATCACTGTGACTCCTTCTAAGATATGATTGAATTGCTACTCCTATATTCCTATTTTTTCTTAGGATTTCAAGATAAATTGACAAAGTATCTTCTACGAAGTTGGAACTTTCAATATCTATCCACATAAAGTGCCCACTTTGTTTTGCTTTTTCAGAAATCTTTGTAAAGTTCTCTAAACAGATATCGTACCCAACACTAAGTCCAATTTGGGTTGGTTTTACAGAAATACTACCGCTAACATTATTGACTTTTAATAGATCAAGTAAAGTAAAATATTCTGAAACTGAACTATCAATCTGAGATTTTTCAGTATTTGCTTCGCCAAGATAGTTTATAATGGCTGACATTCCATTTTGATTTGATTTTCTTGCCTCGGCGATTGCGTCAGTATTGGAATATCCTGCAATCCATCGCTTAGATATCTTAAACAGCATTCTTTCTAGAAGAATTGGATCGTAATCGTGAGAATGAGATATTTTTTTTTGCAAGATTAACTCCTCAATGAGCTTTTCTACTGACATATGCTTAATTGATATTAAAATATCTATAGACAGGTATTAACATAAGCAAAGAAACGAATATTATTTCTTATCTACCGGTGCTGAAGGAATCTTATTATCTATTCCTATTTGACACCAGTTTAACCCTGTTATAAAATATGCCGGAACTCCCTCTCTTTGAGGGACTCGTATGTATTAAAATTACATTAACTAAATGTGGAGTCTTTGACCTTAGAACAAATATTAAAGAATGAAATTCATGCATCAAAGAAATTGCTTGATCGTGAGAATGATGAATCTGTCTACAAACGAGATCTTGAAAAGAGGATTGAATTGATAAATTGGGTTTTAGAGAATATGAAGAATCCCAGCGTTGAGATTTGTGGCCTTATCGAAACTAAAATGAATGAAATTATACTAGCAATAAATCAGACCTATTCAATATTAGAGGCCGATAAATTGCATGGTGAACTTCAGATACTAGACTGGATATTGTACCAAATTTGCATTAATGAAAATTAAAATGCGGCTCTATCCGAAAAGCAATGGACTCTTAATTTCTATAAGCTGCGGTTATGATAAATAAGCTCAATTTCATAGTTATCATAAAGTGAGTTGACTAAATATTATATTCACGGTTATATTACTTGTAATGATGTATTCATCTCAAACAAGATGGGATCAAAGGAGGTACACGGGCTATATTAGCGGTACTGATGCACTAAGACAACTAATGCGATCACAAGATAATGGAGCATGTATAGTAAAAATTTCGCCTAAAGGTAATACACTAACTAACGGAGTGCAGTACTGTTATGTGGGAATAAAATGCAAGGATGGAACTGACTACTCAGTTCAAGCGTATGGAAAAGAGGCAATAGAATTACATGAAGAGGCCACGATGATTATGACAAGACCAATAATGCCAGTTTCCCCTACAATATAACTCAGAAACTGAGTTATCGAAGCTCAAACTCCCAATGTCCGCTAACAATAGAATTGTCAGTATCGTGGACGACGATCCAGGTATCACTATGTTTTTTCACGAGGCTTTACGAACTATTGCAGGAATTACAATATTTACTTTTACAGATCCTGTATTGGCACTCGAGCATTTTCAGGTTAATGGTTATGCGTATGTGCTGGTAATATCTGACTTTAAAATGCCTGGCTTGAATGGCATGGAATTGTTAAGAAAGATAAAGGATTCAAATCGCTTTGTAAGGACGATACTAATGACTGCTTTCACGATAGATGATATTTTATTTCAAGAATGTACTAAATTGCGAATCATAAATGGATTTCTTCAGAAGCCAATAGGTTTACACGATCTGATTAATGAGGTAAATGCCCAGTTGGATTCCTATGAAGTCCAAAAAAAATATCCTTCCTAATGAGCAGAAGCAGAATCGTATAATATTTCTACTATTTTGCGAAATTCAATTTGTTTTTGGTATAATTGATAATTAACCTTATTTCAAAAATAAGAAGTTTTGGAGTCATAAATTAAAGTATCAGACCATTGCTAAAAACCATATGAAAATTTCGGAATTATGTAGTATGATTGAGGAATCTATCCACGCCGGAAAATATCCTCTAGAAAATCAACAGAAAAAAATTGCAAAGTTGGTAAAAGTTATCAATAGATCAGATTCTGAAGATCTAAAATGGAAAGATATCAAAATTGAAGTCAGAATACAAAATCTATTTACTTTAAATAATTATATCCCCAATATTGAGCATCTGCCAGGAATAATAGAAATGGATATTTTGGATTCATTTAAAATGTTATGTAGACGATTGGAAAGAATCTCATCAGATAAGATTACCAATATTGATTAAGAAACCCTTGGTTTACTACATTTCTGTTAACACAACATATAAAAATCAACATGCATAATATTGCATAAATTGAACGTAAGTATGCATAAGCCCTCCCTACTCCGCAAGTCGGAGAAGGATACTACTCGGTCTTCTGAAGAAGATATTGAACATCAAGATAGGCTCGCTAAAGTACTGACACTCCATAGTAAGGGTTTTAGTCAGTCCGAAATAGCTCGCAAACTGAATGTGAATCAGTCTACAGTTAGTAGAGATTTGGAGGAAATAAGAAAGAAGGCAAGAAGCTCGCTAGACCTTTATGTAAAAGATGAGATTCCAAATGAATTTCAGATTTATATTAGTGGACTTAATGAGATTATCAAGAACCTCTGGGAAATTGTTGAGGACAAACGAAATCCCAAGATTAGTACTAGAGACAGAACATATGTTTTATCGTTACTAATGCAGTGCTATAGTAAAAGAATTGAAACGCTAGTTGGCGGACCCGATTCGGACATGAATGCAAAGAAACATATTGACGGGATACGCCACAGAGAACGTTATCCTACATATTGATACCATATAGGGAGATATGACTAATGTTTCGTTCGAAGCTAAATTACTTTTCAGATCCTTTAATATATCGTTTCTTATCCCAGTAAAGCACACATTCTTCTTACTTCCAAATCAAATTGTAAACGGGAAAAAATAGCGAAATAAACAAATCAATGCAATGATAGAACTCCAAATACTGAGGAGATATGAAGGCTGCTAGAATATCCTGATAGAAGAATAAAGCCAAATATCTATACAATTCTGTCATCTGACACAAGACTAGGAGCTTGGGATTACTTACAGTAGATACATATCGTTCTTTTATGCAATGACGATGGAGAAGTAATTGCAGCGAGTATAAAGACGTCATTCAAGGTTATGGTAATGTATTGTGTAAGCTTCATACCAATTGTTTAGAAACCTAAAGTATCTCTTTCTTGCGAGTGTCTTCTTGATTGTGAGTCTTCTCAAGCTCCGCCTCGGTAAGCGGAAGTTTTGGTTTGTATCTTCCTAATAGTATAGAGTTACCTACTACAGTTACAGAGCTCATGGCCATTGCAAGTGCCGCCAACATTGGTAACCATCCAAATATTTCTACTCCAAGCAACGGGACTAAAACTCCAGCAGCAATTGGTATCAATCCTGTATTGTATGCAAAGGCCCAGAAAAGATTTTGCTTAATCTTGGAAACTGTTTTCCTACCTAGTTCGAGTGCGATGGCCACATCTCTAACGTCACCTTTAATTAGTATAATCCCACCGGTTTCTTTTGCGACATCAGTTCCTGATCCTATTGCAATTCCCAGATCTGCTCTAGCTAATGCCGGTGCATCATTAATTCCATCACCTACCATGGCTACTATTTTTCCCTCAGACTCGAGTTTTGAGATTACTTCTTCCTTTTGTTGCGGTAGAACTTGGGGGATAACTCTTTCGATTCCAAGTCGAGCTGCGATATAATTTGTAGTTCTTTCATTGTCCCCTGAGAGCATTATGACTTCTTTGCCGTTTGATTTTAAAGGTTCTATAGCTTTCTTGGCACTTTCTTTTAACGTATCAGCGAGGGCTAAAATTCCCGAGAGCGTCGAGTCAATTGTCACCAAGACGGCAGTCTTTCCCATACTTTCGAGCTCTTTTAATTTTGACTCAACACTTTCAGGTATCGCAATTTTATTATTAATCATAAGCATTCTTGTTCCAACCAATATTACGTGCCCTTCGTATTCGGCCCTTAATCCTTTACCTGAAATCGCTTCAGATATCTCTGGATTTGGAATCATATTATCTTCTTTGGCTTTGCTTACAATTGCCTGCCCTAAGGGATGTTCAGACCCTGCCTCTGCAATCGCTGCCAATCTCAGTAACTCCTTTTCTCCAATTCCAGATTCGGAAATGTAATAGATGTCGGTAACAGATGGTTTGCCCTCTGTCAATGTTCCAGTCTTGTCGAATACTATCGTCTGTACTTTACTAGCGATTTCCAGGTACTCTCCACCCTTGAATAATATACCATGCTCAGCAGCCTTTCCAGAACCCATCATTAATGCGGCAGGTGTGGCAATTCCTAGTGCACAAGGACACGCAATGATAATGACTGAAACAAAAGCCAGAAGACTATAAGTGAATCCTATATTGCCTACAAAATACCATCCAAGACCAACACCTATGGCGGTGATCACTATCGCAGGAACAAAATATTTTGCAACTTGGTCCACCATTCTTTGCATCTGAGCTTTACCAGTTCGGGCTTCCTCCACGAGTTTTACTATCTGTGAAAGTACAGTGTCTTGTCCAACTTTTGAAGCTTTAATTTTTAATAAACCTGTCCTGTTTATAGTTGCTCCAATAACCTCATCAGCTTTTGATTTGTCAACAGGAATACTTTCGCCAGTTATTGCAGATTCGTCCAATGTGGAAGCACCCTCTATTATTATTCCATCTGTAGGGACGCTCTCACCAGGTCTAACGATCAATATATCTTGTTCTTTTATTTCCTCAATAGGTATTTGGATTTCTACCTCAAGTATTTGTCCGGAAGGACTCTTTGTTGTTCGTAGTACTTTAGCTTTACGGGGTTGCAGGTCAAGTAGTTTTCTTACAGCATCCGATGCTTTCTCTTTAGTTCTTGTTTCAAGTAATTTGCCTATAAGTATCAAAGTAATAATTACCGCAGCCGTTTCAAAATATACGGATTTAAAAGGAAATAATTCTGGAGCAATTGTTACTGCTGCACTATACAGATAAGCTGCTGATGTTCCAATTGCTATAAGTGTATCCATATTTGACGCTTTTGCTTTAATGCCATCCCAAAATCCTTTGTAGAATCTCCATCCAACCCAAAATTGTAATGGAGTAGCTAATACAAACATAATGTAGCTCGAATTATGCATCAAATCCATAGGAAGTAAATGACCGAATTGTGCTGGTAGCATGTGAGGCAGGCTCAAAAAAATGATAGGAATTGTTAGAATAATACTTACAGCTACTTGGATTCGTAATTTTTTCAGTTCTTTTTCTGGTTCCCTAAATTCGTTTAGACATTGAGTACTGCAAAAGAAATATCCCTTACCATTCATTGTGTATCGGACCGAATCAGGTTTTTCTTCGACGTACATACCACATATTGGGTCTTTAGCCACACATTATAGTAAACTATATGAAATATAACAATAGGACTTTACAAATGTAAAATTTTGGGATGCATATGCTTTATTATCGCTAGTGATATTCTGGTGGATCCTGGATCGAAAGGGACTAACTTGATTTTTCATGCTTATATGCTGTAAATAGATTACAAATTTTCAAGCTTCTTCGGTCTTTTGTATACGCTCTATAAAGTTGGTAACTAACCTAATTTTTCGTATGAGTTGCTATTAGGATTTCTATATTGCTTCAATCGCATTATAAAATATCAAATCTCACGTTTACGAGTTTTTATATCCACCGTCATACTTGCATATTTAATGGGTCTGTGGTCACGTATAAAAAAAGCAGTCAAAAAGGCGGTCAAATGGGTCGTACAAAAAGCCAAGGCCGTTGTAAGAGCTATCGTTCGAGTAGTACTCACTTTTGTACTCGCCGCGATCAACATATGGGATCTACTCTTTGGATTCCTTAATTGGCCACCAAAAAATCTCACGCTACAAATTTTCATATTGTCAGACAAAAATGGCCCACTCATGAAAGAAGAAGAGAAACTTGTTAAACTTATTCCATCGATAGAGTATGCTCGCCGTGTGCTGAAACAGCGTTTGAATATCAAGTTGCGGTTTTACAGCGAGACTTTCGTGCAAATTCTTAAGGAGCCTGCACCTAATGCTGCCCTCTATCATAAGCCGTGCACACTGTCTGGAATTATCCTAAATGAGTCTGGCGATGCGGGTGAATTTTATGCGAAGCACATCGCGGGATGGAACGGAATTCCTATTTCACTCAGGTTTCCGATTACTATCTTTCTTATTCAGTTCGATCCTAGTGAGTCACAGAAACAATTTCTCTATTTATGAAATCATGGAATGCAGGATCAAACCATTTTTCCATTTCAATAGTCTTTTGCCATATTTCCATTAATGTTCCTTGCTTAAATGCACTTTTATACCATCGAACCCAACCAGTCCACTCATTGTCATTTAATACTTTTCTCTGACGCATATGAAATGCGTGCGCAAACGTAAATAGAATATCGTAAGCATATGCTAATTCTGATGACTCCGCATCTACCTTGCTTAAAACCTTTGTCAGTTGAGGCCGTCCAATTAAGATCTCGACTTGTGTGTGCATTCTTTCCGCCAAATCATTTAGAACCTTAGTTTCTATGTCTACTGACAGGCTCTGTGCTTGTTTTC
>JBKPGB010000092.1:0-1165 GCA_046729135.1 Thermoproteota archaeon
GATTTTTCTCATCCTCAATAAATTTAAGCCAAATCTTACCTACATTAAGAATATTCTTAAATTCGCATTCCCAAACTAAATCATAGATAGTATCTAGTGCCTGTCTACTCAATTTATTCTTCCTTAAGATATAGGATTGAACATCAGGTTCCTTGCAGAAATATACTCTAACTTTCATGGATCCATGTCGTCACGTTCTAGTGTCAAATGACCTCTCCGGATTAACGCTTTGCTTCTCAGGAATTGTATTTACTAGGACTGTTTTAAGTAAAGGACTTGCGTAATTATCAATTTGGCTGGAGCAGAAGTTTTATTTCAACTATTAACTATATCAAGTATGGTCGGGTCTACAATTTAATCATTCATCGGACCTTTCTCTGATACGCTTCCAATCGCCCTTCTCATGACGTGCGCCTATTGAGCTTGCACTGCCAGTGTAGTCACCCATTAGTTCTAGAACATAGTCAATGTCGTTTAGTTTTTTAAGAATTTCCAGTGTCATACGATGGTTTGAAACGTAGTGAGTACCGTTGTCATATATGGAAGGAACAGTTCCAGTAGTTTGCAATATATGATCCTTGGATTTTTCAGGATCCGTTCCTTCTTTCGTGAAAACTTCCACAGTATAGATGGGTGCAGTATCCTTCGGATTCATTACAAGCCGTAAAATCAGATCATAGACAAAAGCAGGGTCTACTTTAGGAAACAGATCGCGATATCCCTCTCCCAGTTGTTGAGTCAGCAGCTTGAGTTCGTCTAGCTTACTTGTTTGAGCTTTGCCTTCACTCATACTACGAACTTACCTCCTTGCCGCTTGCATTAGTCATAAGATTGAGAGCTACTCCTTAGATATAAACAGTTTTCTGAATTGTTGTCAATGTTATAAGCGGATGTAGCATTCTTTCTCAAGACTAAGTCTGAATTCGACGTTTAGAGATCCACTGTGATACTTTGGCAATTACAACTTACAATCGATATTATTATGGGACGGATATCATAGAAGAAATTGGGAGTTATTAGACCACAGGTACCCGTGACGCTAGCGATTCTAAACTAGGTTCTCATATAGAGAACGATTGCTAAGCTTTAACTTTTTCCTTTTAACCTAGACGAATCATTTAACCTATTGCACGACGAAATAGTTATTTATCTCTAAATTGCTTAT